>JAAYOE010000033.1 GCA_012520455.1 Tissierellia bacterium | reverse complement strand
TCTTTTGTTTTGTTCCTTGCAGAATAAAGTCATATGCAATATAATTAATTTGTAAAATTTATTTGAAAGGGTCTGTAATGATAAATATTAAAATAAAAGAAGCAGCTGACATTTTAAATGCCGGGTTATGGGGAACCTATGATTGGGACAAGCCTATTAAGGGTGTGAGTATCGATTCAAGGAAGGTTACGGAAAACAGTCTTTTCATACCCATAAAGGGCATGACCGTAAACGGCCATGCCTTCGTTAAAGATGCCATAGAAAAGGGGGCTGCTGCAAGCTTGTGGAATAAGGACGAGCCGAATCCTCCCGAAGATATTGCCCTTATTTTGGTTGAAGATACGGTAAAAAGCTTGCAAGACCTCTCCCGGTATTACAGAAACAAACTGAATGTCAAAATAGTGGGGGTGACGGGCAGCAACGGAAAAACATCCACAAAGGACATTACTGCAGCAATATTATCTCAAAAGTATAAAACACAAAAAACCCTTGGAAACTACAACACAGAAATCGGAGTCCCATATACCCTCCTTTCCTTGGATGAGGACTGCCAGGCTGCCGTTATAGAAATGGGTATGGAAAGGAAGGGTGAAATCGAATTTTTGACTGATTTGGTACAACCGGATATTGCAATAATAACCAGTGTCGGTTTAGTCCACATAGACAATTTTCCTTCCATTGAAGAAATAGCCAAGGCCAAGCTTGAAATAGTCAAAGGTATTAAGGACGGGGGTTTATTCATATATTATGGTGATGACCCTTTGATTGAAGAAACCGTGAAAAATACCGAGATTAAAGAAGGCGTACGAAGGCAGACCTTCGGTTTAAATAAGAGCAATACCATATGGCTGAAGGAGTTCAGGCAAGACTTAGAGGGGATTACAATCAGGGTGAGCGATGAGAGCCTTGATGAAATCCATATAGATATTTTAGGCAAACACCAGGCCTTAAATGCCATGGCGGCAATTTTGGCAGGCCGGGAATTGGGAATGAAGCCGGAAGAAATCCGGTCAGGCTTGTCAAGAATCGAAAAAACAGGCCTCAGAAACGAAGTTATAAAAATAGATAAATGTAATATTTTAAACGACTGCTATAAGTCTAATCCTGTAAGTATCATGGCTGCTTTGGATATTTTTGATTTATTTGATTCGAAAAAGAAGATTGCCGTTCTGGGGGACATGCTTGGATACAGAGAAATTAGCCATGATATCCACTACAAGGCAGGGAGAGATCTATCCTCCCATCATATTGACGAGCTGGTTACCATCGGTCAGGAAGCAAAATTTATAGCTAAAGGGGCCAGGGAAAATACAAGTATTAAAAGTATAGTGGAATTTGATACAAAAGAAGAAGCAGCCTCTTATTTGAAAAAATATCTTTCTGAAGACTGTACAATTTTGATTAAAGGCTCAAGATTTTTAAAGCTTGAATATATAGCAAATAAATTAAAGGAGTGGGAAAATGAATAAAACAAGGTTGGCAATATTATTTGGGGGTAAATCCGATGAATACCCCGTTTCGTTGCATTCAGCAGCTGCCGTTATCGACAATGTTCCCAAGGAATTGTATGAAGTGACCTTGATAGGGATAACAAGAGAAGGCAAGTGGCTTCATTACGAAGGCAGCACGGATAAAATAAATGACGATACCTGGCATGAAGGTCCTCTCAGCCCCGTCCTCTTGGATATGGGAGGCTTTAAAGGCTTGATTAAACTTAATGAAAGTGACAATACCTATGAAAGGATTGAAATTGATTGTATTTTTCCCGTTCTTCACGGAAGAAACGGAGAAGACGGTACAATTCAAGGCATGTGTCAGATGGCCGGCATTCCCTTTGTAGGCTGCGATATGACTTCGTCAGCCCTCTCCATGGACAAGGAATATACCCACATGATTTGCGAAATGGCGGGAATTAAAACTGCTCCTTTTATGTCGGCAGTTAAAAGCAAAGATTTAAATACTAAAGATTTATATGAAGAAGCCCTTAAGAAGCTGTCCCTTCCCATCTTCATCAAGCCTGCCAACAACGGGTCTTCAATCGGCATCAGCAAGGTGAGAAACTATGATGAATTTGAAAAGGGTCTTATGGAAGCCTTTAAATATGATAGGAAAGTTGTTTTAGAGTCAAATATTGTAGGATTTGAAATAGGGTGTGCCGTAGTGGGCAACGAAGACCTATTAATCGGTGAGGTTGATGAAATAGACACCAAAAATGACTTTTTTGACTATGTGGAAAAGTATTCACAGCATAATTCAAAAATTTATTGTCCTGCCCGCATAAGCGATGATTTAAAGGCTCAGGCAAAGGATATTGCTGCAAAGACCTACAAGGCATTAGGCTGCAGGGGACTTTCCAGAGTGGATATGTTTTTAACTCCGGACAATCAAATATATTTGAATGAGATAAATACAATCCCAGGTCTTACGGGTTTGAGCAGATATCCTTCCATGCTCAAAAAAATAGGCATAGAGTACAAGGACTTAATCGTAAAATTGGTAGATCTGGCAATGGAAATGTCTTTCTGACCAATCCAACAAGCATTTCAGTCTTCTTTTTTGATGTTGATTTTTTCTTGGGCAGCTGCCGTAAATATCGTATTGCTGATGTTATTGATAAACTTTCCAAGTATGAGCTGGTCTTTCGGATCTATGTCATCTATCAATAATATGCCAAGCAAGGTTGATAAAAGAACAAACTGCTTTGGCGGTAAGCCGGTGATGCATGAAATCAGCGCCTTGTAACCGGTATCTGCCTTGTTTTGGGCTTCTTTATCACAGGGGTTATCAATATTCAGTTTTCTGATTATACCTTCAAAGATCAGGCTATCATTGTCCATAACCGCTTCCCCTTTATACTTACTAAATTAATATATGTTTTTATCCGGTTAAAGTTACCCCTGCAAAGAGAAGATAAAAAAGAGAACGGCTTGCCGTTCTCTCAACTTTCTTTTATAGTTATCTTACTTCAACCCTAATATTACACGTGCTTCGTCGGGTGTTGCGACCTCACGGCCGAATTCTCTAGACAGGTATGCTATTCTTTCTACCAATTGGGCGTTTGATTTGGCAAGTTCGCCCTTCTTATAGTAAATATTATCTTCAAATCCTGTCCTTACATGACCGCCTAACATTATTGCAGCCATATTTATGGGCAGCTGGAATCTTCCTACTGCGGCAGCGGTCCATGTAGAGTCTGCAGGTATTGATTCTACCATGTATAACAAGTCCCTGAGCTCGGCACCCATAGCCCCTGGCACTCCAAGGACAAAGTCAAAGTGGAGGGGTGCTTTTAATATTCCTTGCTTAACCATTCTTATGGCAGAGTCCACCATACCCTTTTCAAAGCATTCCAATTCAGGCTTTACCCCAAGTTCATACATGCGTTTTGCAAATATTTTAATATTTTTTTCGGTATTCATGAAAACATCGTCGCCAAAGTTGCATGTTCCCATGCTGAGTGTAGCCATTTCAGGCTTTAATTCTATGGGCTGCATTCTTTGCTCGGGCGTGTGCCATGTTGCCCCCCCGGTGGATGGCTGGAAGATGATGTTGCATTTAGCTTCGATTTTTTCTTTGATTTCTTTGTAGTACTTAAAGTCCTGGGTAGGATTGCCCTCTTTATCCCTTGCATGAACGTGTACCATTGATGCTCCTGCCAGGTAGCACTCATATGCGGCTTGAGCAATTTCATCCGGGGTGATGGGCAGATTCGGTTGTTGGTCTCTTGTAACTTCTGCTCCCGTAAGGCAAGCAGTAATGACTAATTTTTCCATTTTAACCTCCATAAAAATTTTTTGCCTGACCTTATTCTACCTTATAATTTCAAGATAGTCAACTAATTGTTAAAGATGTGTCATAGCCTTACTTTTTATAGTTTTTCTCTAAATATAGGTCACCTTTATTTTTTTCCCTGCTTTTTTCAACTCGCTTATCAGGTTGTTGATTATATTTTTTTTGATGTTGAAGCCGGCAGGAAAATTAGGGTTTTGATGGGCGGGATTAACAGCGCTTCCCAAATAAAAATTGATATGGGTGGCAAGGTCTGTAAGGTACTTGGTGAGAAGGAAACAACCGTCATAATCATCTTGCCCGATTGCGTTTTCAAAGTTGGAGTTATTCAATTTTTTTATATATTCCAAGGTTTTTCCCAAGGTCAAAACTCCCTCTGTCACCAAATCAAAACCCTCCATATATGCGATGGGGGGAACATCATCCTTCATGGAGTCCATATCAACCTCCAGGCTCAATCCCAATTCCCTCTCTGCTATCAGGGCAGTGGTTCCTCCGCATATAATCTTTATGTTAGGGCTTGACTTCATGATTTCACAAAGATACCTATCATTGGTCTTATGGGCAGGAGGTCCTATAAAAACATCCAAGACCTCCGGTTTCCTCACCTTAACGGTCAATATCGTCGTATCATCACCGGGTTTATTGTTGTATAAATTGCTGCAAACACCGATGAAGTTTCCGTTTATGAGCTGGGAAGACCGGTTTACCTTGTTTAATTCCATTAAATACTCATTTATTTCGTCCCAGGACCACCCTAAATTCAACATTTGCCCTATTCCCGCATGGATTGCTCCATCGCTGACCACACACAGGGCATCTCCCATTCCAAGCCGGATATTGGATTCATAGATTTTTTTGTTTCCGATTACCCTTTCCTTTTTTTCAATAGGGATTATTCTTTTATGAGAATAAAAAAAATAAGGAGGATTATCGTATTCGGCAATATAGGCATTGTTATCCTTGTCGATTACTATGATTGTGAATGTTGAATAGGCTAATTTGCGAACCTTGCATTCAGGGAGGGTATTGATGATTGTTTCTATGGTATCATCTATGGAAGCTCCTTCTCTCAGCATGGTTACCGCAATCTTTACGGTCATTGTGGCTAAAATATTTGCCTTGACCCCGCTCCCTAAACCGTCGGACATAACTACTATAATTCCGTCATCGGTGTATACATATTCAACCTTGTCGCCGCACAGTTCTTCCGAATACTTGTTTATGCTTTTATAATTAATGTCAAAAAAGTATTTCATTGTTCATTTTCCTCTAATACAACTTTCTTAAGTTTCAATAAGGCTGCCTTGGTTTCAGCCGTTGTTTCACCAAGGAGGCCGGCAATCTCCTGAGCAACCCTCATTTGTTTTTCTATCACCCTGTCTGCTGTCTCCAAGGTATTTAATTTAAAGTTTGTTATCTGTTCTTTTTTAAGCTCTTCATCGCTAATGTCATTCAGTATCCCAAAGAGGATTTTATTTTTTTTGAGATATATAATACGCTCATACACCGTCAAACCGGATTTCTTCAGAACCAATTTACGGCCTTCCAAATTTTCCCCGGTTTTTAAAACATGTTTAAAATCCTTATCGGGCATGATGGAGGAAAGGGGTTTATTTTTGACGGAGGCAACATCAGTATTAAAGGCTTTTTCTCCCAAGGGGTTTAAATCAAGTATATTAAGGTCTGTATCAACAATAAGTATTATGCTCGGAGAATATTGAAAATATATATTTGATATTTTTTCTGCCTCGTTCCGCATGTAAGGCATGCACATTTGAGGATGGGAGAGGCCTTCCAAAACGGAAACGGCTTTTTCCCGGCATGAATCATAACCGCAGGCACCACAGTTCAATTCATCATATTTATTGTGTTTTCCCGTTTGCTCCAAAACCCTTCTGATTTCTTCTTCGGTAAACTCCGGATGGATATACTGCTTATTTCTGAAATTCCTGATGTAAATAAGCTTCTTTTCTTCAGGAGTATAATTTAAGTATTCCTTATCCTTTTTTGTCTGAATTTTATTTCTTGCACGGATTTTCCTCACATATATATTTCTGCTTTTCTTAGGTACGGCTGGTCCTCCGATACAGCCGCCTTCACAGCTGTTTGCCTCTATCAGCACATTGTCGATTTCTTCATTTGACAAGGCATCAAAGGCCTTTTTCAGATTTTCTATGCCTGAGATAGTAACGGGGGTGAATTTGCTGTTTTCCACCGCAGTGCTTATCCCTGACAGTATGCCCTGCTCTAAAGGATATTTTTTACCTGTATAAGAACCTTCCAAATCAGGATAGGTTTCTTCGAATTCGGACATATTAATATTTCTTGATTCCATCAGCTTGTCTATTTCTTCGAAGGATATGACCGCATCCATAACCCCTGAAAGCTGGTATCCGTAAGCCTCGCATTTTTTTGATATGCAGGGCCCCAAAAACACTATATAAGCATCCTTCCCGTGCCTTTTTCTTATCATTTTACAGTGGGCCACCATAGGTGAATCAATGGGCAGCAAATATTTGATGAGATCAGGATAATAATTTTGAACCATCATATTGACGGTGGGACAGCATGTTGTAATCGCATTCTTCTTTTTTGTGATCTGTAAATATTCGCTGTAGAGCTTGGACACTTGCTCTGCGCCAATGGCTGTTTCTTCCACTAAATATGCACCTAAGTGCTTCAAAACGGATATGAGCTTATAAGGCTCATCATATACTCCTATATATGAAGGCGCAATTGATACGATAATCTTTTTCCCTTGCTTAAATGCATTTTCCACATTTTCCAAATCGCTGTGTATATTTCTCGCATTCTGGGGGCATACCAAAAAGCAGTTTCCGCAGGCTATGCATTTTTCTTCCACAATTTGTGCCTGGTCATCAATCATTTTTATGGCTTTAACCGAGCAATTCCTCACGCATTTGTAGCAGTTTTTGCAGTTTGCAGGGTAGAAGTCCAGTATTTTCATGGCTTATTCACCCTCTTTAACACATTTTTCTCAAAAAATTCTTCCGCATTATTCGGTGATACGGAATATATTGCTCCGTCTAAATCTACCGATACTGCTTCAGTACAGCGGCCGAGACAAAAGGCTGCCTTAATTTCAACCTTGTCTGAAACATTCAACTCTTTTATTAAATTCTTAAATGTTTCAATTACATCATAAGAGCCTTTTAAGTGGCAGGCACTCCCAACGCAAATTTTTAATTCAGTCATATCATCCCTCATTTCCATATCTAAGCTTATTATAATAGTATAATTCGACATAAATCAATAGTTAGAAAATTAACAATTTGTAACTTATTGTGTTAACCGGTATGATTTATTGACTATTTGCTGTAAAAGTGATAAAATAATAACTGACAAGCAGTATGAAGAAGCCCTGGAAGGCTTTACTTTAAAGGCCGGCAGAAGGCCGGGCTATTATACGGGGAAGCAGGAATGAATATTCTGAAGTATAAGAATTACATGATATTGTTGTTATTGCTAATCCTTATAGGTATAACAACCAGAGTTATCTTGTTAAATACACAAAATGAAGACAGTAATGATATTTTTTTGACAGACGAGGAAAAGGCATGGCTTGATGACCATAAAGACCAGATTAAAATCGGATATACAATAGACTATCCTCCGGTGGAATTCTTGGAAAATGGCCAGTATGCGGGTATTTCAGCGGATTATTTTAATTTGCTGGAAAAGAAGTTAGGCATAGATATTCAAATGGTGCAGTTTGATAATTTTGATGAGCTTATGAACCAGGCTTTAAAAAGAGAATTGACGGGAATAACCGCTGCCACCAAAACTCCCCAGAGGAGCCGGTATTTTGAATTTACCGTACCCTATATATACAACCCCAATGTTATAATTACTCGAAAAAACTTTTCTGAGGAGCTGACATTTGAAAAGCTGGCAAATACCAGCATGGACATATTGGTAGTGGAAGGTTTTGATATTGTGGATTTCTTGAATGAAGAATTTCCAAGGCTTGAATACAGGACCGTAAAGTCGCCCGGTGACGGCATAAGGATGGTAGCCTTTGGTGAAGCTGATGCCATGATAGTGGAGATAATGACTGCAACGGCTGCCATTGAAAGAGACAATATCTCAAATCTTATTGTAAATGTGGAAACTCCCTATGAATCCAGCCTGTCAATTGCAATCAGAAACGATTGGCCTATCTTATGTCAAATCTTCAATAAAGGTTTAGCCCAGATTACAAGGCAGGAGAAAAAGGCAATAGAGCAAAAATGGGTTGCCCTCCAGCAGGAAAGCATATTTTACAACTCATATTTTTGGGTTGGTGTCTTGGCCTTTGTTTTGATCCTGTTAGGGGTTATAGTCATTATTTCGGCATGGAATGCAAGCTTAAAGTCAGCCGTGGATGAAAAAACCCAAGAAATTGAAAAATCAAAAAAAGAACTCATGTACAAAACATACCGGGACGAGCTGACAGGACTCTACAACAGAACTTATATGGCTGAAGTTTTGGATAAATTGAACACGGAAGATAACCTGCCCTTCTCCATTCTTCTTGCAGACTTAAACAGTCTCAAAATTACAAACGATATATTTGGTCATGGAATGGGAGACCGGATGTTGATTAGGGTGTCAGAAATAATCAGTGAAAATATTAAGGATAATCATGTTGCCTGCAGGATAGGCGGAGATGAAATAGTAGTCCTTATGCCATCCACCACTGAAGAAGAAGCTTGTGATATTTTAGAAAAAATCCAAAGGGCTGCCCTTGATTCAAACGAAGACCCTATTAAACCCCTTGTTGCTTTGGGATGCGCAACCGCCCTGGACCATGACCACAATGGATTCAACAAGCTGTTCAATTTAGCCGAAGACAGGATGTATGCCAATAAGATAGCTAATAGTGAAAGAGACTATGACCTTATGATAAGGTCTATCAAGGACAGTTTATATGAAAATCCATATGAAAACAGGGACCACTACGATAGATTGGTAACTATGTGCAGGCAGATAGGAGAATTTTTAAAATTAGAAAAAAAAGATATCGAAAACCTTGTTTTGCTGGCCGAGTATCATGATATAGGGAAGGCCGGACTCATCAACGAACTTTTCCAAAAGGAGGGCCCCTTGACTTCTGAGGAATGGCAGAGGACAAAAAGACACCCGGAGCTCGGATTTAAGATAGTAAGTGCATCAGCCAAGCTTTTCCACATCGGGAAGGGAATTTTTGCCCACCATGAAAGATGGGACGGAACCGGCTACCCCCAAGGGTTAAAAGGTGAAGAAATCCCCTTTATAGCAAGGTTATTCGCCATAGTGGAAGCATATGACGTGATGACCCATGAAAGATCATATAAGCAGACTTATACAAGGGACCAGGCTCTTCAAGAACTATTGGATAATGCGGGAACTCAATTCGACCCGTCTCTTGTTGAATTGTTTGTCGATTATATCAACAATTCTGAGTATGCACTTGGTACATATAGCTGATTTTCAATTATTTTCTTGACTAATGCAGTTTTAAATGCTATTATTTAATAACTCGTCGAGAACTTATCCGTATTTTTCCACAATTTAAACAATTAAATACGCATGGAGGTCATAAGGGCTTTATGGAACTTAAGAGTCTAAAACTTCTTGAACTTAAAGCATTGGCAAAGTCAAAAGGAATACACGATGCTTATAAATATAAGAAGGATGAATTAATTTTAAAACTAAATGAAATAGAAGCAAACGAGCCATCAGAAGAGGATAAAGAAAAAATCAAGGATTCGGAAAGCCTTGAGGAAGGTGCCGAACCAGAACAAACGGCGGAATTACCCGATAAAATAGTTGAAGAAATAGAATCGAGCGGGACGGAAGCTTTAAAGGTAACAGGTATCCTTGAAACCCATACCGACGGCTACGGTTTTTTGAGAATTCATAACTACCTTACAAGTGATGACGATGTCTACATATCCCCTTCCCAAATAAGAAGATTCCATATGCAAACCGGAGATAAGATTACAGGTATCACAAGACCTCCAAAACAAGGAGAAAAGTTTAAAGCCTTGCTCTATGTTAAGGAAGTAAACGACGAGGATCCCGAATTAGCCAGAAACAGAAAAGATTTCGATACCCTTATCCCCATTTATCCCAATGAAAGAATTAAGTTAGAAATATCACCCATTGATATAGCAATGAGAATCATTGACTTAATAGCACCCATAGGCCGTGGTCAAAGAGGCATGATCGTAGCTCCTCCAAAAGCAGGTAAAACAACAATTTTAAAAAATATAGCAAACAGTATTGCAGAAAACTATCCTGAAATTGAAATAATAATGCTTTTAATAGATGAACGTCCCGAAGAAGTAACCGATATGCAGCGAAATGTAAAAGGTGATGTTGTTTATTCCACCTTTGACGAGCTGCCCAAAAACCATATAAAGGTAGCCGAAATGGTGCTGGAGAGGGCAAAGAGGCTGGTTGAACACGGCAAAGATGTGGTTATATTATTAGACAGCATAACAAGGCTTGCCAGAGCATACAACCTTACCATTACTCCGACGGGAAGAACCTTGTCCGGAGGACTTGATCCCGGTGCCTTATATGGTCCCAAGAGGTTTTTCGGGGCTGCCAGAAATATTGAAAAGGGCGGAAGCCTTACCATACTTGCCAGCGCATTGATAGAAACGGGAAGCAGGATGGATGATTTGATATTTGAAGAGTTCAAAGGAACCGGCAACATGGAAATCCACTTAGATAGAAAGCTTTCCGAAAAGAGGGTATTTCCTGCCATCGATATAAGCAAATCCGGAACCAGGAGGGAAGAATTGCTGCTTACCGGGGAAGAAATGCAGACTATCTGGCAGTTAAGAAAGGCAATGAGCAATTTTCCAACCGCAGATGTCACGGAAAGAATAATCGACGGGCTGATCCGGACCAAGACAAACGAAGAATTCATCAAACAAGCGGCACAGATTTTAAGCATTGAAAAGATGAAAGCAGACTTGAATGAAAGATACTATTAAATAAAAAAATAAATGATTGTATTATATAAAACCTTGTGTTATAATACTCAAGGTAATTTGATGATACTATATTGATATAGAGTTAGAAAGAGGTGAAGGGCATGAAAAAAGGAATACATCCCGAATATAAAACTGTTACCGTAAAATGCGCATGTGGAAATACATTTGAAACCGGTTCCGTATTAGACGAGATTAAAGTTGAAATATGTTCAGAATGCCACCCGTTCTTTACCGGCAAACAGAAATATGTTGATAAGGGCGGAAGAGTTGACCGGTTCAAGAAAAAATACAACATGGAATAGTGTACTTAGGGCAATTTAAGGAATCCTTAAATTGCCTTTTAAGTTGTTAAATAAAACATTATATGCTATAATAATATAATCAAAAAAAACCGGAGGGTTAGGTGGTGCACATGTCTCATCAGGCAATATACAGAAGATTCCGTCCTAAAACATTTGATGATGTTTTAGGTCAGGAGCATGTAACCCGGACTTTGAAAAACCAAATAATGACCAATAATTTAGCCCATGCTTACCTTTTCAGCGGAATAAGAGGAACGGGAAAAACATCCACAGCCAAGATATTCTCAAGGGCCGTTAATTGTCTAAACAACCGGGACGGAAATCCATGCAACCAATGTGAAATATGTAAAAGCATATTGGATGAAACCAATATGGATGTCATTGAGATGGATGCAGCATCAAATAACGGGGTGGATGACATCCGAGAGCTCAGAGACAAGGTAATGTTTTTGCCTGTTAAAAGCAGATACAAGGTATATATCATAGATGAGGTCCATATGTTGTCAAAAGGGGCCTTTAACGCGCTATTAAAAACTTTGGAAGAGCCCCCTGACCATCTTTTATTCATACTTGCAACTACCGAGCCTCAAAAAATACCGGCTACCATATTATCCAGGTGCCAGAGGTTTGATTTAAAAAGAATCAAGGCCGATGTTATCGTGGAGAACATGAAAAAAATCTGCCGGGACCTGAATATTAAGTATGAAGAAAAGGCCTTGAAATTGATTGCGGCAAATTCAGAAGGAGCAATGAGGGATGCTCAAAGCATCTTGGACAGGTGCATATCCTTCAATTCTCAGGTTGATTATGAGACGGTGGTAAGCTTATTGGGGGCGGTTAACTACCGGCTGATTTTGGAAGCAGCTGAAGCCCTTGTCGACAGAGATATTAAAAGAACCATGTCCTTAGTTGACCATATTTTAAGCAGCGGGAAAGAACTTACCGTCTTTCTTGACGAATTGATTATTTGTTTCAGAAATATGCTTATAATAAAGGCAACAAATTCTTCAGATAACCTGATGAGGATATCCGAAGATGAAGCTCATGAAATTATGGATTTGAATAAAAAAATTAACCTTGACGACCTGGTAAGAACAATAGAAGACTTGTCAACGGCCCAGGCCGAATGCAAGAAAGCATTGAACCCGAGGGTACTGTTGGAAACAAAGCTCATAAAGATGTTGGCAAGAAAAACAGAAGCTGGGCCTGTAAGGACCAATAAGGCTCAGGAAAACACAGTGAAGAAAGAAGTCGCAAAAAAGAAGGTCAATAAAGAAGAAGTCAGGGAAACACCGGGTGAAAAAAGCCGGGAAAACAAAAGCGACCAAGAAATTTTTGATATCATAACCGGCCAATGGGATACTATACTTAAAGAAATCAGAAGCGAGAATGCGGGGCTTCAGGCAATTATAAGGGAATCCCGGCTGATGGGGGTAGTGAATAAAAAAGCCGTGTTTGAATTTGACCCCAAGTTTACCTTCCATATAAATGCTGCAAACCAGCCCAAAAACAAATCAGCCTGCAGAGAAATACTCAGCAGGTTTCTAAAAGAAGAATGCGAGGTTGAGTTTATTGCCAGCAGTGAAGCAAAGGAACCACCACCAAAAACAACCATAAGAGATGTATACGAAGATTTGAAAAAGGAATTTGGAGAAATAGTAGAATTTAAACAGGAGGATTAAGATGGCAAAAGGCAGAAGAATGCCCATGGGGATGCCCGGCGGCGGGAATATGAGCAATATGATGAAGCAGGTTCAAAAAATGCAGAAACAAATGGAGGAAATGCAGAGGGACCTTGAACAAAGAGAAGTGGAAGCAACATCCGGGGGCGGGGTTGTTTCAGTTAAGGTAAATGGCAAAAAAAACCTTCTTGAGCTTAAGATAGACCCTGAAGCAGTGGATAAGGATGATGTGGAGATGCTTGAAGACATGATTGTTGCTGCAATTAATGAGGCTTTCAGGAAGGCTGAAGAAATGATGGAAAGCGAAATGAAAAAAGTAACAGGCGGAGTAAACATACCGGGGTTGATATGATGGACCAATATACGCAGCCTATTACCAAACTTATCGAAGAATTGGCAAAGCTTCCGGGGATAGGCAGGAAATCAGCCCAGCGGCTTGCCTTTCATATTTTGGACATGAGGGATGCCGATGTCATGGAACTGGCTAAAGCAATAGTTAACGGCAAAAAAAACACAAAGCACTGCCAAATATGCGGAAACTTGGCTGAAGGCGACCTGTGCGGCATTTGCGGCAGCATAAAAAGGGACAAGTCAACCATCTGCGTTATTGAAGATGCAAGAGATATTGCAGCCATGGAGAGAACCAAGGAATACAAGGGTGTCTATCACGTCCTTCACGGTACCATTTCTCCTCTTGACGGAATCGGTCCTGATGATATAAATATAAAAAGCTTGATTACAAGACTTAATGAAGACATAAAAGAAGTAATTATAGCCACAAATCCCACCATCGAGGGTGAAGCCACGGCTGTTTATATATCAAGGCTGATAAAGCCTTTGGGAATAAAGGTTACCCGTATAGCACACGGGATACCCATAGGCGGAGACATAGAATATACCGATACGGTAACCCTGATGAGGGCTTTGGAAGGCAGAAGAGAAATGTAAAAACATGATAAAATGACGAAGAGAGAGGGAAAATTATGGCACAGCTTTATTTCAGATACAGCACCATGGGGGCGGGAAAGAGCATAGAAGTTCAAAAGGTGGCCTTCAATTATGAAGAAAGAGGACAAAACCCCCTCTTGTTTACATCTTCCCTGGATAACAGATATGCCGAAGAAGGAGTCATTGCTTCAAGAATAGGCCTTAAAAGAAGAGCCCTGCCCGTGAGTGATGACATGAATATATTTGAAGTAGTGAAAGAGTATAACGATTTATTCGGTGTGGATGCAGTTATAATAGACGAATGCCAGTTTTTAAAAAAACACCACATAGTGGAGCTTACGGATGTGGTTGATGATCTGAATATACCTGTCATGTGCTACGGCCTGAGGGCTGATTTCAGAAACGAGCTATTCGAAGGGTCATACTGGCTTTTTGCATTGGCGGATAAAATAGAGGAGATTAAGACTATTTGCTGGTGCGGGAAAAAGGCTTTGACCAATGCCCGTATCCTGGATGGCAGGGTAGTGTACACAGGAGAACAAATTTTTATTGGAGGCAATGAAAGCTACATACCCCTTTGCAGGAAGCACTATAAGGAAGGTAAGGTTGTCCCTTACAAGGAAAAAGGGGAAGATTTAATAGTGAGGTATGAAAAATTAAAAAAATGAAAAATTTCTTTTTTTATGATACGGATATAGGTAAAATAACTATAGCAGAAGAGGACGGTTATATAACCCATGTTTTGTTCGGCCATGAAAACCTGCCTGACAGCAGGGTAAATGAAACAGCCCTTTTAAAGGATGCACATAAACAGATATCAGAATACCTGAAGGGTGAAAGGCGGTCCTTTGATTTACCCTTATCTCCATCCGGCACGGAATTTCAGCAAAGAGTATGGAAGGCTCTTACCGGCATTCCTTACGGCGAAACCGTGACTTATGAAGACATTGCAAGAAAAGTCGGGAATGAAAAGGCATGCAGGGCGGTAGGCATGGCAAATAACAGAAATCCCATTTCTCTTATCATTCCCTGCCACAGGGTTATAGGTAAAAACGGCAAGCTTACAGGATATGGCGGGGGTTTGGGAATAAAAGAATACCTGTTAAAGCTGGAAAGGGGCAATATATAGAAGAGGGACAAAATATTTTGGGATATGAGGAATAAAATGGAACTTCCTGTCTATAATAATAGGGATAGGAGGTTTTTTCCATGAATGATATTCAAAAAAAATCAGCCCTTAAAAATATATTGGAAAATTTTAAATTAAAAAGGAAGTCCCTCGGGGATGATGAGTTTATAAACATTGAAAATGCTAAAAAAGAATGGGAAGATGCAAAAAATATATTTGAAAATGTTTCACATCCCGACCTGGTTGACTATGCAATTTACAGGGTGGAAGCTGCCGAGCAGAAATATGTATATCTGTTAAAACAGTACAGGAATAATAATCTAACTTAAAGAAAAAGACTTAATAATAAGGGCATCCTTTTTAGGATGCCCCGTCTTTTATATCCGTTAAACTAATTCTTGTTCCAAGGACCTGAATATATCTGAAGAAAAGAATTCTTCCAGGCTGATTTCAAAACCGTCGCAAATTTTTTTAATCAGGACGATCCCTAAATCTTTTCTATCGCTGTTATAGACGCTGTACACCGTAGACGGTGTGATACCTGATATGTTTGCAAGCTTGTTTACGGCTATGCCTCTTTCATCGCAAATTTCGTTAATCCTCTTAATAACAGCTTCCTTTACTAGCATGTCGTCACCCCCAAGAAATCAAAATATTGAGTTAATTATATCACAATTCCGCCAAAACGTATACGCTAAAACGTAGAAAATTAATAAAATTACAAGTATTTTTATAAAGTAACGTTTGCAAACCTGATTTACCGCTAAAAATGAGTAATTATAATATCCGTGAATACATATTTATGAATTTCCACATGGTTGCAGGTTTCTTTTGCATAAATGTTAAAAAGTCTATATCAAGCTGCAAATTAAAGAGGATATGCCTGGCGGCATATCCTCGAATTGATAAGATTTTTATAGTTTTGATTTTTCGTACTCCTGCATAGCCTTTAGGGTTTCATCCAGGAGGTAATCCAATTCCCAGCCCAGCATTTCGGCTCCTGCCTTTATGGTCTCCCTTGAGCAGCCTGCTGCAAATCCGGTGGATTTAAATTTTTTCTTCAGTGACTTAAGCTCCATATCTAAAGAGCTCTTTGAAGGCCGCATCAGAACTGCGGCACCGATTAATCCCGTAAGCTCATCGGTTGCAAAAAGAATTTTTTCCATGGTGTGTTCAGGTTTTATGGTCACATCCGTCAGTCCGTAACCGTGGCTTGCGGCAGCCCTGATAATTCTTTCATCTACCCCCTTTTGGGCTAAGATCTCCTGCATTTTTACACAGTGCTCATCAGGGTACATCTCAAAGTCAATATCATGCAAAAGACCTACTATACCCCAAAATTCCGCCTCATCTTCAAATCCTAACTTCTTTGCGAAATATTCCATCACAAAGCTCACCGTATCTGCATGCTCTAAATGAAATTCATCCTTGTTGTACTCTTTGAGGAGTTCACATGCTCTTTCCCTATTAATGTTCATGATATCCCTTCCTTTTAATTTAATAAGATAATTTTAACTTATTTAACATAACATGTCTATAGCAAAAAAAATTATAAAAATATTTAGGGATTTTATATTTT
>JAAYOE010000032.1 GCA_012520455.1 Tissierellia bacterium | reverse complement strand
GGCATTTCTTCGTATCTTAAGAATTCAACTTCGAAAGAGCCTCTTGCCTGAGTCATGGACTTAAGCTCGATTGCATATGTGTACATTTCAGACATGGGGGCTTCTGCCTTAACAAGCTGGCTTCCGTCCGGCTGCTGTTCCATACCTAAAATTCTTCCTCTTCTCTTGTTCATATCCCCCATGATGTCTCCCAGGTACTCATCGGGAATGTTGATTTCAACCTTAGCTATTGGCTCAAGGAGAACAGGTTTTGCTTCCGTCATACCTTTCTTGAATGCTAATGATGCTGCAATTTTAAATGCCATTTCGTTTGAGTCAACTTCGTGGTAAGACCCGTCATAAAGTGTCGCCTTAATATTAACAACCTTGCATCCTGCCAATACACCTTTTTCAAGGGATTCTCTAAGTCCCTTTTCTACTGCCGGAATATAGTTTTTGGGTACAGCCCCTCCGAATATTTCTTCCGTAAATTCAAATTCTTGGTCGGATGGTTCAAATCTGATGCGAACATCACCATACTGGCCCGCACCGCCTGATTGTTTTTTGTGTTTTCCCTGAACATCGGATTTACCTTTTATTGTTTCCCTGTAAGCAACCTTTGGCGGGCTGAGTTCAACATCAACCTTGTAGTTATTCTTTAGCTTGCTGGCAATTACCTCTAATTGAATGTTTCCTTGGCCGCCTACCACCAGCTCTTTGGTTTCGATATTTCTTTCTATTGAAAAGGTCGGGTCTTCTTCATTGAGCCTCTGTAGTCCTGAACCGATTTTTTCGTCACTGTCTTTTGTTACCCCTTTAATTGCCATGAAATAGCAGGGTTTCGGAAAATCAATTTTATCATAAGCCACGGGAGCAGCTTTTGTGGAAATGGTATCGCCTGTTTTAAAATATTGAAGCTTGGAAGTTGCACCAATATCGCCTGCCAGTAATTCGGAAACTTCTATCTGTTCTTTTCCTCTCAAGGCAAATATGCCGCCTATTCTTTCCGAATTTCCGGTGTCGCTGTTGTAAACATCCGTGTCTTTTTTCATGGTTCCTGACATTACCTTATATATTGAAATTTTTCCTACAAAGGGGTCAACTATGGTTTTAAATACGAATGCCGATAAGGTATCTGCCGGGCTGCCCTTCAGTGTTTTTGCATCCAGGGCGTTAGGCATATACTCAACTACCGTGTTCATCAGCATGTCAACGCCTAATCCTTTGATAGCTGACCCGACGATTACGGGAACTAATTCTCCTCCTAACACGGCACTCTTTAATCCCTTTTGAATTTCCTCTTCAGTAAACTCTTCGCCTTCAAAATATTTTTCAAGCAAGGCTTCATCTGTTTCTGCAACGGCTTCCATAAGTATCGACTTTAATTCCTCTGCCTTTGCTGCAGTGTCGGGAAAAGTTTCAACAGGCTTCGAATCTATATAACTCTGACCTTTCAAGATATCCATATATCCGTCAACATTCTCTCCCTTGCCTATGGGAAGGGTGAAGGGAACTACCTTCCTGCCGAATTTATCCCTTATGGTGTCAAGTAATTCGTCAAATTTAATGTTTTCCTTATCTAATTTATTGATAAAAATAATTCGGGGCATGTTTCTTTGCTCTAAGTATTTCCAAGACTTTTCAGTACCTACTTCCACTCCGGAGCTGGCATCGATAACCAATACAGCACCGTCTGCAACTCTCAGGGCCCCGTAAACCTCTCCGACGAAGTCAAAGTATCCCGGAGTGTCTAAGAAGTTTATTTTTGTATCTTGGTATTCAATCGGTATAACCGATGTTCCGATTGAAACATGGCGTTCCTTTTCTTCTTTATCGAAATCGGATACGGTATTTCCGTCTTCAACTTTACCCATCCTGTTTGTTACTTTTGTATTAAACAAAAGAGCTTCGGTAATTGTGGTTTTGCCACAGCTGCTGTGGCCGAGCAGGGCAACGTTTCTAATTTTGTCTGCGTTATATGTTCTCATTAACTCTATTCCTCCTAGGATTGTGCTTGTTTATCTAATTTTACATTAAATTAAAACAATAATCAAGATTTATATTGAAAATAGGTTTATTCATTTACAGTGGACAAATACAACAAAAGCATAAGCGTAAAATGGCAGCCAAATCAGCCGCCTCAATAATCTGTTATTTTTAAATCTATATGCTGTTAAACAAAATATTAGGGTAACAATGATTTTTATTATAACAAAGAGCACAGGATCCACTAACCACAAACATCTCATAATCGGATTAGCTTCCATGTAAGGATTTAAACCTATCCACTTCAAAGTACAATGCAAATCAAAAATACTCATCAATCCTATTGCTGCTATAAGATAAACCATTAACATATACCCCCGAATTTACCCAAGTTCTTAACACAATCTTCTTATGTAATTTTCTTAATCTATTCTATGTAGAAAGGGGCCTGATTATGAGAGTTAGTAAAACTTCTGTCCCCGGTATATATAAAAATGTTTTTTGCATAATAATTTCTTAAGTGCTATAATCCCATTAATAGAAATGGAATAAGCATTGCGGCAGGTGGCTGAAATGAACGAAATACTTCTTAATTACATAGTCCGAGCAATCCTGGGAGGAGCCTCCGGTTATATAACAAACGACTATGCCATAAATATGCTTTTTAAGGAATACACCCCTTTTAAATTAGGGGGTGTTATTAAGAAAACACGAAATGAGTTTATCGAAAATTTAAGCTCCATGATTGAAAATGACATAATTGATAAAGAAAAACTCCATGGGATTTTGAACAGCGATGAATTCAAGGATAAATTTGACATCCTCACCCGTGATTTCTACGAAAACTGCCTGTATGACCTTGCAGGCGATGACAAGTTTTCGGATATTGACGGGTTTGATTCAACATTGAAGGGTTTAGATATTTTTGTTGCTGAAATCCTTAATGATAATTTAGAAAACTTAATCGGATTAATTGCCGATAATTTTG
>JAAYOE010000031.1 GCA_012520455.1 Tissierellia bacterium | reverse complement strand
ATAATGACACACTAAAACAATAAATACTGATTTGGAGAGGTAGAATGTCCTGGATTGAAATTACTTACCGAGTGCTCTTTTCTTTTGTAGTTTTATTAATCATGACCAGGCTTATGGGTAAAGAACATATGGCCCAGCTGACTTTTTTCGATTATGTGACCGGAATCACGGTTGGCTCCCTGGCTGCCGCAGTAGTTACAGATACAAGCCTTGAAATGATTAAGGGGATTTATGCATTAATATTATGGTCAATACTAAACATTATTATCGAATTTGTCATATTAAAATTTGATAAGTCCAGATTATTAATAACCGGTAAGCCTTCAATTCTAATTAAGCGAGGGGAAATAGATAAAAAAGCATTAGCTAAATGCAGATTCAACGCAGATGAACTAAACATGATGCTCCGGAACAAGGATATTTTTGATATAACCGAAGTTGATTATGCTATTCTTGAAACAAGCGGTAAATTGACTGTATTGAAAAAACCAAAATTTGATTATGTAACAAATAAAGATATGCCTATATCCGTTAAGCAAAATAGAAACTTACCTGTACAAATTATAAATAATGGTAAAATAATTGAAAGTGTTATGACAGAATATAACTTAGATATAAACTGGGTCCATAGCGAAGTAAAAAGATTGGGATATAAAGACATGAAAGATATTTTTTATGCTGGTATAAATAGCCAAGGACAATTTTTCATTGTCCCCCTTTTTAAGGAAAACAGATATCAAAACCACTAAATCAATTGCTGCCGGTTATCGATGTATCAAATAATATCCTTGGCTAATCTTCATATGTAAAGTAATCTAATTTTGATTCAATTCCAACAGTAAACTCAGTTAAATACTCTCCAATTTCAACTACTGAAATTTCATGAATATCAGTTTTAATTGAAACACATTATTCTATAGCCGTTTCCTCACCTGCGTTAATACTATCTAATACTTCATTTATATCGAATAAGCTGTAATCTTTTTCCGTTAATCCATATCTCATTTTTAATACAATATTTTCATCTAATTTAACAGATATATTTGTTGTAAAAATTAGCACGTCTTCAGATAAATTTGTTTCGGGATTGTGATAGTATTCTTCTTTCTTCTCAATATAATAAGAATATTTTTCTTCCCTTGCAAGAGAACAAGAACCCAGTATCAAAACCAAAAATA
The DNA here is from genome assembly GCA_012520455.1 of Tissierellia bacterium. Classification (GTDB taxonomy): domain Bacteria; phylum Bacillota; class Clostridia; order Tissierellales; family Sedimentibacteraceae; genus Sedimentibacter. The sequence continues at coordinate 819 of JAAYOE010000031.1, read as the reverse complement.
TTAAAAACACCCAAGATAATTTATTTTTCAACTTCTGCCTCCGTATATATGGTTAAAGTCCTTAGTCATTCCAGGTTTTTAACATATCTAAATCAAAAGTCCATTGGGGTGTTACTAATTTTTCCTTTCTCTTTAAAGAATACCACGGACTTATATCCTCGTCCATGGGATTTATAAGAATCTGGGTTTGCTGGGCAGGCATGTAGGACTGGGCAAGCAAGAATATTTTTTCACCATCGGAATTCACTGCCATATCAACAACTATCACAGCATGGCCGGGACTGCCGCCGACAATAAAGACATCACCAATATTCATGTTTTTAATACTTACACTTTCCAACTCCTTCTCCAAAGAGAGGGTTCCGGAGTATGCAAAAACCATATCCATGTATTTTCTGAAATCTTCATATGTATTTGAGGATTCTGCAGCTTTATAGTATTCCGCATCATTGCCATTGACCCTGATCCTGTAGCCATCCATCCACTTCCTATACTCAGCCTTGAAGCCGGATACGAAATTAAAACTGATTTTATCATAAAGACCTAGCGAATATAGGTACTCCGCCCTTAAAAGCATGATAGCATCCGCACACTGGTGAAGATCCCTGTTACCGATATCGACATCGAAAACGCTGTCATAAATACCATTTGAAGGCTTCTTTCTTCCGTCATAATACAAAACCTTTTCACCATAGGGCTTGAGCTTTTGATTCCTCAAAAATTCCGCAAAGCTCCCATCTTCATATTCAGCCCTGACATATCCTTCCACCGGCAGGTATCTGTCTTTGACAGTCATTCCTTCCTTGTTAACCAGGTTGT
>JAAYOE010000030.1 GCA_012520455.1 Tissierellia bacterium | reverse complement strand
TAGAGGAATATCATACCCGCACCATGGCTTTAGGCTCAAAATACCAGCCTCTATTTTGTTTTCTTCAGTGCATAACTCACTTAATGACTTGTTTAATTCAAGAACCTTAGCTACATTTTCAAAAACATGGTTGTTTTTATCCAATGCTTTTATAAATTCGTCTTTAGTTAAAGGTTTTCTTGTAACAAATAAAGGCCTTTTGCTGGTGTCATACTTATCAAGGGTGTTGATTACTTCGCTCACCTGTGAAATTCTTACATCAAAACTAAAGACCTCCTCTTCATTGCCGTCCTTTTTAACCCGTGAAACCCATTCGGGGTCTGAAAGTTTTGAATCCTGGGAGCTTATTTCAACAACGCCTAAATCCATGATTCTGTTTATGAGGTCTGTTTTAATTACGTCTAAGCCTATTATGTTGATTTTATTCATTTTAACTATTGACACTGGCCTTCACGATCCTTTCCAGTATAATTGACGCTGCCTTGTCCATATTGGCGCTTGCTTTTGTTAAAATTTCATCACAATCCTTTGCAGCATCATTGATAATGCTCTCATAAAGAAGTTGTCCCTCGGATTCCGCCTTGCTTAATACTTGAGATCTGTCAGAATCTGCTGTTTTTCTTGCTTCATCCAAGATTTCCTGAGCTTGCGCGTTAGCATTGGTAATAATCAATCTTGCTTGTGCCGCTGCATCCTTTTTTATTGCTTCAGCCTTTTCCTCCGCCTCCTTTATTACCTTAATTACTTCAATTGACACTATACCACCACCTTTATGATATTATTATTAAAAAAACTAATACTATTCCATATTAATTAATGATAAATTAAAACCATTTAATTGTCAAGTTTTTATCTAAATCGGCAAATACTAAAAGAAAAGGATTTTGTTATTTTATTCATAAAAGTTACCGTTTGCCCGGTCATTAATTATAATTGTTTTCTCTATTAACAATTATCAGTTTACAAAAGTAAAATTTGATAGGTTAATCATAGTATTCATAAAAATAACCTCCAGGCCAAAGGTTACCGCCGGGAGGTCAATAATAAATATTATTCCACCGCAAATATCAGTGTAGCTTCCACCGCCACCTGGTCATTAACATAGGCGGTTGCAAACCCGATTCCAAATGTTGATTTCATCTTTGTTATTTCCGTAATGAGCTTTAAGGTGTCTCCCGGAAGAACCTTTCTTTTAAACCTTGCATTTTGTATTCCTCCGAAATAAACCGTCTTATTTTTAAATTTCTCCAAGGACAAGATGGCAAAGGCTCCCGTTTGGGCTAATGCTTCAATGATTAAAACCCCCGGCATGACCGGATTATCGGGAAAATGACCTTGAAAGAAGGGCTCATTCACGGTTATGTTTTTTATTCCCACAGCCCTTTGCCCCTCTTGAAGGTCGATTATCTTGTCAATTAAGAGCATGGGGTACCTGTGTGGAATGGTATTTTGTATATCCCTTATATCGTAATTCATAGTACTATCCCTTGTATTTTTTAAATACTAATGTTGCATTATGTCCGCCGAAACCAAAGGCATTTGACAGACCATAATCAAATTCTTTAGCAATACCAACATTAGGCACAAAGTTCAAGTCTAATTCCGGGTCTGTCTCCCTGTGGTTAATGGTGGCAGGGATGAAGGAATCTTCTATAGCCTTAAGGGTGATGACAGCTTCCACAGCCCCTGCCGCCCCCAGCAAATGTCCCGTCATGGACTTTGTGGAGCTTACATAGAGGTTTTTTGAATATTCCTTAAACACACTCTTAATAGCCTGGGTTTCAAATTTGTCATTGTACAAGGTGCTTGTTCCGTGGGCATTGATATAGGTCATATCCTCAGGCCGGATTCCGGCATCCGAAATTGCATTGAGCATTGATTTTGACGCCCCCTCTGAGCTTGGGTCGGGACTTGTCATGTGATAAGCATCACAGGTTGCCCCATAACCGACAATTTCACCATATATTTTTGCTCCCCTTTTCACCGCATGGTCGTAATCTTCAAGAACCATCACGCCTGCCCCCTCTCCCATTACAAAACCGTGCCTATCCTTGTCGAAGGGTATGGAGGCCCTGTTTATGTCAGTACTTGTCGATAAGGTGGTAAGGGCGGTAAAGCCGGCAACAGAACATGGGGTTATGGCAGCTTCTGCCCCTCCCGCAATCATAAGGTCACAGCTTCCGTCCTGTATTCTCTTATATGCTTCTCCTATTGCGTTGGCTCCTGTGGCACAGGCTGTCACGGTACTGATATTGACTGCCTTGGCCTGATACTTAACGGCAACCAAACCGGATGCCATATTAGAAAGCATCATGGGAATGAAAAAGGTTGAAACCTTGCCGGGTCCCTTTTTAAGAAGCTTGGCATGTTCTTCCTCAATTGTATGGATTCCTCCGACGGCACTTCCCACAATGCAGCCAAACCTGTCGGAATCAACTTTTTCAGTGTCAAGACCCGAATCCCTGACTGCAATGTCTGCAGCGGCAAGGGCGAACTGGCTGTACCTGTCCATCCTTTTGGACTCCTTCTTTTCCATGTATAAGGCAGGATCGAAATCCTTTACTTCTGCAGCAATTTTTACGCTGAAATCAGACGTATCAAAAGATTGAATAAAATCTATCCCGCAAAGACCTTTTTTTACATTTTCCCAAAAAATATCTCCGGAACCTATGGGGCTTACTACCCCCATTCCTGTTATTACTACTCTTCTTCTCATTCTTCTCTCCTTTAATAAATACCTGTATATCATCCCGGGCGCATATAGAGGGTCCCTGCAAAATGACAGTACCCCCGTCCCCTTGTCACTAACCCCTGGCTACATATAAAAGCCGCCGTTAACGGAAATAACCTGGCCCGTTATGTAGGATGCCTTATCTGATATTAAAAACTCAACACAATCAGCTATGTCTTCCGGCTTCCCCAGCCTTTGCAGGGGGATATTTTTCATCATTTCAGCCTTTATCTCTTCCGGAATCTTATCCGTCATTTCAGTTTTAATAAATCCCGGTGCTATGGCATTGACTAAAATGTTCTTCTTCCCCAATTCTCTTGCCATGGACTTTGTCATGCCTATTATGCCTGCCTTTGAAGCGGAATAATTGACCTGGCCCGGATTGCCCGCAAGGCCTGACACCGATGATATGTTGATAATCCTCCCCTGCCTTTGCTTCATCATCCTTTTTGCGATATGCCTGCAGGAGTTAAAGGTACCCTTTAAATTAATATCAATAACCCGGTCGAATTCTTCTTCAGTCATTAAAGGAAGGAGGTTATCCTTTGTAATCCCCGCATTGTTTATTAGTACATCCACTGTGCCAAAAGTGCTGTAAGCCTCATCTATGAGTTTTTTTGCATCCTCATAAAGAGATACATCACATTGAACAATGATGTTTTTAGTTTCTTTATTTTTAAAATTTACAATGAGTTCTTCCATTAAGGCGGTATTGGTCCTGTAATTCAAAACCAAATTATAATTAAGCTCATTCAGTCTCTTTGCAATTACAGCCCCTATCCCCTTGGAAGCCCCGGTTATTATTGCAGTTTTTATCATTGCCTTCCCCCTTTTTTATGCTCCCGCAAATTGCAGGTATGCATGGAATCCTTGAATGTTTTCAATATTTATTGCTTTAACGTTTTTGTCTATTTTTTTAATGAAGCCCGACAGGGTTTTTCCCGGTCCTATTTCTACGAATGTATTTACTCCCTCCCCAATCATTTTTCTTACGCAAGCCTCCCACCTTACAGGGCTGTAGACTTGTTTTTCAAGTTTTTCCGCTATTTCATCAACATTGTGGTATTCAGTATCCACATTTGAAATAATTTTGCGGTCGGGATTTCTGAATATAATCTCCTTTAAATCTTTTTTCAGCCTTTCCCCGGCAGGCTTGAGCATGGATGTGTGAAAGGGTGCGCTTACCTGAAGCTTTACGGCTCTTTTTATGTTAAACCTAAAGGCAATATCAAGAGCCTTATCAATGGCGCTCATTTTACCGCCTGCTACTACCTGTCCCGGACAGTTGAAGTTTGCAGGCTCCAATAAACCGTATCTGCCGGTTACATCCCTGCACAAAGCAAGAGCATACTCATCCCTGCAGCCTAAAAGAGCCAGCATTCCTCCCTCCCCTAAGGGAACGGCATTCTGCATATATGATCCTCTTTTATATACTAACCTGACAGCCGTCTCAAAATCCATTGCGCCGGCTGCGGTCAAGGCAGAATATTCACCAAGACTCAATCCCCCCATCACCACGGCTGTGTCTATTTTTTTCAATGCCTCATAAATCGCCATGGACACGGTTAAAAGTGCCGGCTGAGTTATCTTTGTTTTGCTCAGGTCGTCATCGGGACCTTCAAAAATAATTTTCCTTATGTCAAATCCCAATGCTTCATTTGCCCTGTGGAATATCTCCCGGCTTTCTTTAAAACTCTCATAAAAGTCTTTCCCCATGCCGGCATATTGGGCCCCCTGGCCGGGAAAAACGAAAGCTGTTTTATTCATTGCTTCCTCCTGCCATCAATCCTAAATTTTTCATTATTCTTTCCGCTTCTTCAAACATTTCACGGATAATATCCCTGCAGGCCTGCTCCTTATAAACTAAACCTGCAATTTGCCCCGACATGACAGACCCGTAATCCACATTGCCTTCGACTGCAGCCATATAGAGCCTGCCCCTTCCCAATGCCTCCATTTCTTCTATGGAGGCATTGTTTTTCTCCAATTCCTTAAATTGAGTAACTAGTTTGTTTTTCAGGACCCGGACAGGATGACCGGTTTTTCTTCCGGTTACGGCAGTATCCGTATCCCCTGCCTTCTTGATTTTTTCCTTGTAATTTTGATGTGCCTTGCATTCTTTGGCCAATACAAATCTTGTCCCCACCTGGACCCCTGAGGCTCCTAAGCAGAAGGCTGCCGCAATACCCCTTCCGTCTCCTATGCCGCCTGCTGCTACCACCGGTATATTTACCGAATCGACTACCTGGGGAGTAATGCACATGGTAGTTAATTCTCCCACATGTCCGCCAGCTTCGGTTCCTTCACAGATTACGGCATCAGCGCCTGCTTTTTCAAAATGCTTTGCAAAGGCTACAGAGGGAGCTACCGGTATTACCTTGATACCGGCTTCTTTCCACCTTTTCATATATTTGCCCGGATTTCCGGCCCCGGTAACTATGACGGGGACTTTTTCTTCTATGAGCATTTGGCTGACTTCTTCCGCGTAAGGACTTAGAAGCATTACATTTACGCCGAAGGGTTTATCGGTCAGTTCTCTTATTTTATGTATTTCATCCCTTATGGCTTCCGGCGGGTTGTTGCCGGATGCTATTATTCCAAGCCCTCCTGCTTGGGATACGGCTGCAGCCAATCCCGAATCCGATATCTGGGCCATACCTCCCTGAAAAATGGGGTATTTTATCTTCAGCATCTCACATATTTTCGTATAAATCATAAGTCTCCTCTTAATTAACAGAAAACGCCTTCCGGCGTCTCTTTCCGTATTAATTATTTTTTTCGGCCAGGTAATTAACTATATCTCCGACCGTTATCAGCTTGCCGTAATCTTCCTCTTCGATTGTCACATCCAGTTCATCTTCGATTTTGTTTATAAGTTCGAATAAATCCAATGAATCTGCCCCTAAATCATCCTTAATCCTGCTGTCTAAAGTGATGGTGTCTTCCTCTAAATCTAATTCTTCAACTAATATTGCTTTAACCCTTTCTAATATCATAATTTCCTCCACTTATCTTTATTTTGAATATTGTAAATTTTCAATTCCCAATATTTTGATATTCAAAGTATAATACAAGATAAAACCCTTGTCAATATCTTTTTTCCGATAAGTGACAAGGGGACGGGGGTATTGTCATCAAAAATTGTCTTTGATTGCTTGGATAATGTATTCTGCTGCCCTGCCGTCTCCGTAGGGATTTACGGCATTGGCCATTTTTTTGTATTCATCTTCGTCATTGAGGAGTATATTCAATTCCTTATAGATATCTGCCCTGTCCGTTCCCGCTAATTTAGCAGTTCCTGCTTCAATGCCTTCCGGCCTTTCCGTTTCTCTTCTTACAACCAATACAGGTTTTCCCAATGACGGGGCTTCTTCCTGGACTCCTCCCGAATCAGTTACGACAATATGACATTTATTCATTAAATTGGTAAAGGGGAGATAGTCCAAGGGCTCGATTAAATGAACCCTCTCCATGCCTTTAAATACTTTTTGGGCAATTTCTCTTACCTTGGGATTCAAGTGCATGGGGTAAATGACTTCCACATCCTTATTTTCTACTGCTATATCTTTCAGGGCGGAAAATATGTTCTCCATGGGCAGACCTATATTTTCCCTCCTGTGGGCGGTTAAAAGTATAACCTTTTTATTTGTAAAATCTATCTTGTTGATGGCTTCTTCTTCAAAATTATAATTTTCATCAATAACCCAGGTCAGGGCATCGATGGAGGTGTTCCCGGTGATAAATATTTTATTTTCGTCATAACCCTCCTTTAAGAGGTTATCTTTTGATGTTTGTGTGGGTGCAAAGTGAAAATCCGCAAGTACCCCGGTCATCATCCTGTTGGCCTCTTCGGGATAGGGGGAATAAAGGTTGCCGCTTCTGAGTCCCGCTTCCACATGACCTATTTTTACCCGGTGATAAAATGCCGCAAGGGCTCCCGAAAATACCGTTGTCGTATCACCCTGGACCAATATTAAATCAGGTTTGAAATCTTTGATTACTTCTTCCAAACCGGTTAAGGCCCTGCATGTAATTTGGGTAAGTGTCTGACCGTCTTCAAAAATATTCAAATCGTAATCAGGTTGAATATCGAAAATCCTGAGGACCTGGTCAAGCATATACCTGTGTTGAGCGGTTACGCATATTTTAGATACAAAGCTGTCACGGTTTTTTTCAAGGGCTTTTACTATGGGGGCCATCTTCACTGCCTCGGGACGGGTGCCGAATATCACCAAAACCTTAATTTTATTCATATCTCCTCCTGTCATTTTAGGGCCGCAGCCTCGCAATTCTGAACCTGAGTTAGGAATCCCATGCATTCACTGCTCTTTTCTGACGAACAACCCTGCCTTTTTAGCAAATATAAATGCTATTACCACCACTGCCGTTGCCAAGGTCAAGCCGGTTAAGGGGTCAGCATCTGCTATGATTACCGACACGATTCCCAAGAGCATGCTTATGAAATACAAGACCAAAACTGTCTGCCGCTGGTTAAGACCGACACCCATCAGCTTGTGGTGAAGGTGGTCCTTGTCCGCTTCCATTACGGGTTTATTGTTTAAGAATCTTCTGATTATTGCAAAAGCAGTGTCGAATATGGGCAGGCCTAAGGCAAATACGGGAACTGCCAATGTAACGACCGCGACACTTTTTACCATACCGGAAACAGACGTGACGGCAAGCATGTAGCCTAACAACAAGGAACCTGTATCTCCCATGAAGATTTTTGCCGGATTAAAATTAAAGGGCAAAAATCCAAGGGAAGCACCTGCAATGATAGCGCACTGCATCACTATAAAGTCATGTCCCAATCTTGCGGCCGTAAATAAGAGGGTAGTTGCTGCAATACCGGCAACCCCTGATGCCAGCCCGTCTAAACCGTCAATTAAATTTATTGTATTTGTTATGCCCACCAGCCAAAAGAGGGTAACGGCAAAAGATAACCAGTCAAAGAGGCGGCTTATGCCTGCTTCCGAAAGGGGGTTTGTTATGAAATGTATCCGTATCCCACCCTTAATGGCTATCAGTGCAGCAAGAATCTGGATGAAAAGCTTGACTTTCGCCGGCATGCCAAACATATCGTCAATAACCCCCGCAAGGACTATAACCGTTGCCCCTGCCATTATGTGGTAGTTGGTAGAAGTGTGAGGCATGTAAACAAACATGCAGGCTATTATAGATACATATATGGCAAGTCCCCCAAAGTAGGGCATGGGCTTATTGTGGATTTTCCTGGACTCCTTAGGAATATCCAAGGCTCCCACCTTTATTGCAAGCTTTCTTGCCCATGGGGTCATAACAAATGATATTATGACGGCAGATATAAAAGCTATTAAATTCCCGGTCATCATTTTTCCTCATCTTTTGAATTTTCTATATCCCTTATTTTGTTTATCCTGTTTTCATGTCTCCCGCCTTCAAACTCGGCTGAAAACCATGCATCAACAATATCCAAGGCAAGGCCTCTTCCAACAACCCTCCCGCCTAAGGCAAGCATATTGGCATTGTTGTGCATCCTCGACATTTTTGCCATGTATTCATTTGTGCACAAGGCGCACCTTATCCCCTTAACCTTATTGGCTGCAATTGAAATGCCTATACCGGTTCCGCAAATAATGATGCCCCTGTCTGCTTCCTTATCAGCTACCATCAAGGCAGCCCTTTTCCCGTAATCCGGGTAATCGACTGACTGGGTGTCATTAACCCCCATATCGATTATATCATAACCTTTTTTAATTAAATGTTTCTTAATTTCTTCCTTTAATTCAAATCCACCGTGGTCGCTTGCCAATACTATTTTCATATTTCCTCCAGCTTATCTAAATTATTAAGTATCTTAAGCAATACTTTTTCAATTTCATCCCTGGTTTTTTTATAAAAAACGTAATCTCTTCCGTAGGGGTCATCAATATCAGTATCTCTCATTTTCTCGCCGGTTATTTTGGCAGCAAATTCTTTCAAGGTAAAAACCTTCGGCGGCTTTTCCCTTTTATTGAATCTCAAATAATCCTCAATAATCTTTTTATGGCTTAAGGCCATGGCCAATATTAAATCTGCCTTATCAATCTCTTCAATAGCCTGCCTTGCCCGGTGGGACCTTATATCAATACCCTTTTCTTTTAAAGCTTTTATTGCCTTTTCATTGGCCTGCTCTCCCGGAAAAACACTGATTCCTGCAGAAGAGACCCTTATATTATCAATATTGTTTTTCTTGAGCATATCCTTAAAAAGGCCTTCCGCCATTGGACTTCTGCATGTGTTTCCCGTACAAACAAACAAAATATTCATATCATACCTCGATTGTTTCAACTGCTGACTTGCTGAGCCTGTTCATTATAGCCTTCCCCAGACCCTTTTCGTCAACTGCTTCCGCAAGTATTACATCAACTCCCATATGGTCAAATTCTCTTAAACCCTTAAATAAATTTGACGAAATTGTGAGGAGTTTTGTTCTGTCTCCGATGCAAATATTTATTTTTCCCTCATAGAATTCTTCCGTTTGAGCGGTTGACATAATTCCCGTCTTTAGCCCCAGGGATGTGTATTTATCATAATCTTCATTGATTCTTCCTGCAATTTTTTCTGTTTTGCCCTTATATAAAATCACCTTAGCCTTGGGAGAATAATGCCTGTATTTCTGTCCGGGTGATTTGGGAATGATTGCTTCATCGCTCTTTATAATGGCAGGGTCATACTCGCATTCACCAAGGACACTCCTTATATCCTCTGCCGTTACTCCGCCGGGCCTCAATATCATCGGGACAGAACCTGTCATATCCACAACCGTTGACTCAAGGCCTATATAAGTACTTCCCCCGTCAATGATCATATCGACTTTTCCCATCAGGTCTTCTATTACATGAGATGCTTCCGTAGGGCTCGGCCTGCCTGATGTATTGGCACTGGGTGCCGCAATGGGTTTATTGCTTTCCTTTATTAGGGCCAGGGCAATCTCGTTTACGGGCAGCCGTATGGCTGCTGTATTTAAGCCTGCTGTAATCTTATCCGACAGTATTTCCTTTTTGTATAATATCATCGTAAGAGGTCCCGGCCAGAACCTTTCCGCCAAAAGCTCCGCCTTTTCCGGCACCTCTAAAGCTAAGTCATACAATTGGTTAAAGTCTGCAATATGAACAATTAAAGGATTGTCCTGTGGTCTTCCCTTTGCCTTGAATATTTTATCAACTGCTTCATCATTCAAGGCGTCAGCCCCAATTCCGTAAACAGTCTCCGTCGGAAAAACTACCAGGCCTCCCCTGTTAATAATTTCAGCAGCTTTCTTGATAATATTATAATCAATATTTTCAGGATCAACCTTAACAACCCTTGTATTTATTCTCTTTTCCATCATATACCTTCTTCTAGCCCTAAACTATTGATATTATATACCACATTAACCCTATGTACAAGAACACTCTAAGAATAAATTTAATTTCTTAAATTTGTCTGCCCGCATATATATTAGGTAGAGGGACACACCGGAATGTCCCCGTCATTGAGGGACACATTAGAACACAGCTGGGAGGTTTATAGTGAATATAGGAGATTATTTAATAATGGGCTTTATTTTTGGGGGAATCGGAACCTCCATCGGAGGTTTGATTTCCGTCTTGATATATAAACCAAGCGATAAATTGGTTTCAGGAATATTGAGCTTTGCGGCAGGAATTATGTTATCGGTGACATCTTTTGACCTCATGCCCAAGGCCTATGAAATCGGAGGCTTCTTCATAGTTACCTTGGGTCTTGCAATCGGACTTATAATGGTATTCTTTGCCAAGGATATGATTCCTCTTGATAAATTGAAGCAATATAAGGGAAAAAAACTAAGCTATATCAAAATGAGCCTAATCATAATAATCAGCATAAGCCTGCACAACTTCCCCGAAGGGGTGGCTGTGGGCTCCGGCTATGTCTATTCAGATAATTTAGGGGTAAAAATCGGAATACTCATTGCAGCCCATGATATACCCGAAGGTATAAGCGTTGGTGTTCCCTTGATTATGGCAGGCATATCCCCTCTTATGGTAGTTATGATAACCCTGCTTACGGGAATTCCCACTGCTGTGGGAGCCGTATTCGGTGCTTTGGTGGGAGGTATATCAGATTACTTCATAGCCTTTTGCCTTTCAGCCGCGGCCAGCAGCATGCTTTATGTATCAGCCAATGAGTTAATTCCTGAAGCAAACATCCTGCATAAAGGAAAAAGCAGCTCTCTCATGCTGCTTTTAGGTTTCATGGCCGGATGTTATATGTCCTTTGGGGTTTAGGGGTATGGGGTCCAGGTATATTTTTTCATATACACCTTCCAGCAAAGATTCTATTTCTTCCTTATCCCCTATTTTGAATCTTATGCTGATTCCGCAATCGGTGCTGATGCTTCTCGGCACCGGTATTGTTTTAAAAGCAATGCCTTTTTTCTTTAAAATTGATTCGGCTTTCATGGCAAAAGAAACCGACTTAAATGTAATATAACCATATTTCATAAGTAACCCGCTACTCCATTTCATCTAAGGTCAGGCAGTAGCCTTCCAGGAACTCATCCATAAAAATATCCACTTCAGGCATCTTCAAGTTTTTGATTGTTGTAAGCAAGGTTTGTTTTGCCTTTTGAAATTCCTTGTTGCCTGATTTTTCCTCTTCCAGGCACTTTATATAGGCACTTATTTTATCTGCCGCCTTTACGGTTTGCCATATCTGCCTGTCTTTTTCCTTAGGCAGGAGGATGTCTTCAAATTCTTCCTTAAAATCCTCCGGCAGCATATTTAAAAGTCTTTCATTTACAGACAGCTCAACTTCTTTATAGGCTGATTTGATTACAGAATTGTAATATTTCACCGGTGTAGGCATGTCACCCGTAAATATTTCCGAAGCATCGTGATAGATCGCATAAAGGACTGCCCTTTCAGGATTTACCTCCATGTGCAGCCGCTTTTTTTGAATAGTTGCTAAGGCGTGAGCAATAACCGCAACATCCAGGCTGTGCTCGGATACATTCTCCTTGTTGATATTTCTCATTAACCCCCACCGGTCAATATATTTCATCCTTGATATAAATGCAAAAAAATTAGATTTTTTCATTTGTTCCCCCTAAGTGGTAGACACCATTAATCATTTTTCTACAATAATATGTTAGCAGATTTTAAGCTTCTTATCAATAAAAGAAAAATGAGCGCTAAGCGCTCAAAATTTTCCTTGTCCTTATTTAATCAAGAGCTCATTTACCTTGGTGTTTATATTAATATTGTGGATTTGCATCTTATTCTCCGAGAATGTATACAGGTAATCACCTATATAGATTATCCTTTTGATATTATCCCCGTAGGAATCAAATTCCGACTCCTTGTGGGTGATTGTATTTCTCAAACTAATGGTGTCATAAGTAACATTATATACATATGCCCCGTTAAAATCACTTTTATAGTTTTCTGCAGTCCTGCTTACGGGAAAGGCCATTAATTCCTTATCTAAGGAGAACATCAGGGCCTTGTGATTGTACAAAAGCTCCGAATAAGTTCCCGACCTCCCTATTACTTCCGTAAATGTTTCCTTAGGCTTATTCACGTTTGAAACATCAAACATGGAAATCTTCAAGCCCCCTGTTACGGTTCCTCCCCATTGGCTCTCTTCCGTATCATAGCCGAAGCCTAAGATATGGTCTTCATCAACCATGTGAAGATATGTGCTGTATCCCGGAATTTTCAGCATTCCCTTCAGTTGGGGAGCCCTGGGATTCGATGTATCGATCACAAACAAGGGGTCAACCTGCCTGAAGGTAACCATGTAGACCCTGTCTCCTGCAAACCGGGTGCTGTAAATTCTTTCCCCCTCGGCCAAGCCTTCTAATTTACCCAATGGTTTTAAGTTTTCATCCAGGATATATACATTGTTTTTGGAATTATTTCTCCACATATCTCCTGTGGTTGTTGCTATCCTGAAGATATTGGCATGCTCATCCATTGAAAATTGATTAATTATGGTTCCCGGAACCTCTCCCTGGACAGCCTTGCCTATTTTGCCGCCATTTAATTCAAACTTGTAAATTACAGTGCTTGTCGAATATTCGGGACTGAATTCCTCCGACTGCCTGATTGTGTAGTCGTATGAATAGTCGGTTACGGCCGCATATAAATTTTCCTTTGAAACATATATTGTATCCGTACCGCCCAAGAATACATCCACATCCGGTTTTGACGATTTGTCGGATAAATCGATTCCTATGATGTACATGTATCTGGTGTCTATATAGTTGGGAAAATACTTGATTTCATCATAACCGAACTCTTTTCTCTCGTTCTTCAGCACATCGGTGTAATAGGGAAGGGGTATGTCAATTTGAGCCTTTTCATAATATCCGTAGCCTAAATTCAGGTACCGGTTGTTAATTAAATAAAAGCTGTCATCAATCACCCTTCCGGATAAATAGCTGCCGTCAAAAAGGTATTCTCTCTCAAGCAGGGGCTTTTCTATGTTTTTGATATCATAAATCAAAACATTGGCCCTGTCTTCAAAATATTTAGGGGGCATTATGGCAGGTTCAGCCAACTCCGCCTCGTCCCCAGCCGGCCTATCCATGATGTAGAAGTAGCTGTTCTGGCCGATTACGATTAATTTTTCTCCTGCTATGAATACTTCGATGATATTGGTATTTTCAGGCACGGGAACCGTGGTAATAATTTTAGGAGCCTTGGGATTTGAATCAATTATCTTTAATCCCTTGTTTGTGCTGATATATATGTATCTGCCGTCATTCTTAATGATATCCCCTTCCTGAACCCCTTCAACCTGGACATTTGTATCCGATTTGTCCATGTTGGAACCTCCCCAGGAATCCGGCCTGGAGGCTTGGGCAGCAGGTGTTTCAGCTTCTATTGCATCATCTGCAATACCGACAATAGGTGCTCTTCCCATCCAAATATAATTGTAAAGCTTTGAATTATACTCCAATAGAGCAATCAGGTTTTCCTTTGTTCCTACGATTGAGATGCCTCTCTCAAGAGGAAAAGTTTTATTTCTGGTTATGTATACCGAGTTTGTGGTTTCATCCCACCTTACCGTGTGCCCTAAGTTTTCGGCTACAAACCTGAGAGGGGCAAAGGTCCTGCTGTTTACCATCCTTGTGGGTACGTCAATATCCTTGATAATACCGTTAACCATCACCTTGTCCTTGCCCAAAATCATTTCAATCTCATTGTTTTCATCCTTGATAACCACTTCCAAAAGATTTTTGTTCCAGTCTACCTTGGCACCCAGCTTTTCAAAAACCCCCCTTAAGGGTATCAGGGTCCTCCCCTTATCTATGAAAGGAGGTACATCAAAATCTACCTTTTCATTATCCACATAAACCTTTATGACATCCTGGGCAAAAGCCGTAACCGTAAAAGATAGAATCAATATCAAGCTTAATAAAACTATTTTATAAGTTTTCTTCATTCATCATCACCTCTCTTTTCCATTAGACGCATTTTAATAAGATCTTGTTCCTAATTATACCATCTTATTTCAATAATAAACACTACAAAAAAAGACGGCTTCCTCTGCCGTCTTTTTAGACCTTGCAAGCAGGGGGGCCTTCCTTCAGCGCATTCCTCCTTCTTTGTCCTTACTCTTAAATGTGCTGCAGCATGTTTCCTCCGGAACACCTGCATTTTTTCCGTTTACTATGATGTCATCAGCCTCACACCGCTCAGATTCGTTATAAACACATTTCACGGCTGCACACATAATATCCGTGTTGGCCCTGGGATCCTCAACAGAGCTTCTTAACCCGGGTTTTTGCTCTATAAATGTATGACAGCTTGTTGAACGGCTTTCATCTGCATTCCTTCCGCTGACGGTTAAGTATGAAGCCGTACACCCTAATCTTTTATTGAAGTAACAATTTGTTACCGTGCATTTAATCTCTGCCATGGCATCTCCTTTCATCGATGGGTTTTTCTTAGTTTATCCCAAAGATGTTTATTTATGCCTTTGGCCTGTAATATGCCAGGAGTAAATCAACCATTCTTCCGTAGCTTCTCACCCCGTCATCTTGATTGTTTGCCTTTAAATAGAGGTCGTTTACCTTGTTGGCTGCATCCGCAAGCTTTGTGTCAAACTCCTTCCAGTAGTTTCTCGAAAATTCCAAATCTTTTTTTACATCCCGGGAATACATATTATACAGTCTGACGAACTCATCATAATCTGTTGAATATAGGGCATTCATTGAATGTACCAAAGCTGACATGGTCCCGCTGTAATAGAAATCATCATATCCGGATTTGATGCTTGCCAAATAGGCTATAAAGTTTGCCTCATCTTCCCTCATAAACCCTCTTAAATGGACTAATTCATGAAGCATGACCGAAGGAACCTGATAGGGAGGTATATGTACATTCACATTGGCTTCAAAGGTATAGGGGAAAAAGACTCCCGTAATTCTAAAATGAGACATTATCTTTGACTGGCTCACCGGTTTTGGAAGAGAAAAATTGCCCCTTAATATTTCATATTCTTCGCTTAATTTATCCATTGAATATCCGGCTCTCCTTGCAGTATCATAATAAGAGTCGTCGACCAGGCTCGCAGTCCCTTCCCGGGTCTTTAACCTCGCCCTGTATTCATTGGCATCCTCAATAAGCAATTCACAAAGCTCAATCAATTCCTGTTTTGAAGACTTTTTTAATTCCAAGCCGGAATAGCGGGTAAACTCATACCTGTAATAGTTTATTCCGCAAAATATTACAAACAAAAAATACGCCGCCGAAATAAAGGAAAGAAGGATAAGGGCATATTTTTTCATATGGTCCCATGTTTTGTCTTTTATGCTTTTAATTATGGCTCTGCCGGTCAGTGTTATTATTGCACCTATTAAAAACATAATTATCAGTTCCGCTGCCGAAAACCTAATTTTCAATGATAAGAGTCCTAGGGTCTCCACAAAAAAAGGATAAATGTTAACAGCATAATACTCTGCAAAGTCAGTGTTGTTTTTTGCTATAAAAATTATTATATATGAAACAAGAATCAGCAAAAGAATCAGCCATCTTTTTTTCATTTTCTACCACTTCCAAAAAAATTTAATGACAAGGGGACACTGGGGACGGTCCTCTTTTGTCCCACTTTCATCACATGGGACAAGAGGGACCGTCCCCTATGTTCCACATGCCTGCTAAACTACTTCATATCCTGCATCTGTTACTGCTTTTGCCAAAACATCTTCCGGAACTTCCTTATTAAGGGTTACTTCTGCCGTCTTTGCTTCTAAGGAAACCACTGCATCTTCTACTCCGTCCACAGCCTTAAGTGCTTTTTCCACTGCTGCCTTGCAATGTCCGCAGCTCATTCCTTCAACCTTCAATGTTTTTTTCATATCATATTCTCCTTTTTCTTTAATATTTTCTTTATCTTGGCTAATACAAATATTATCCTTGTCTTCAATATCTTCATTGTTATTGATAGTACAAATATTCCCTTTGTT
Organism: Tissierellia bacterium; assembly: GCA_012520455.1. Classification (GTDB taxonomy): domain Bacteria; phylum Bacillota; class Clostridia; order Tissierellales; family Sedimentibacteraceae; genus Sedimentibacter. The sequence goes on along the minus strand of JAAYOE010000030.1, from coordinate 4,347 downwards.
TTCTTTATTGTCTTTTTCTTTTACCTTGCCCCCATGGTTTTCGGCTGCCTCGCCGTAATATGCTATGGCATCACGGGTATACCTTTTAGGTTTGAAGAATTTCAATCTCAGTGCGTTTGATACCACGGAAACCGAGCTTAAACTCATGGCAGCTCCTGCAAACATGGGATTGAGCTTCCAGCCCAATATGCCGTAAAAGACTCCCGCTGCCAGGGGTATGCCTATGGTATTGTATATAAATGCCCAGAATAAGTTTTGTTTTATATTTTTTATCGTAGCCTTGCTTAATTGAACTGCCGTAACGGCATCCATCAGATCACTTCTTATAAGCACTATATCCGCCGACTCAATGGCGACATCGGTTCCGGCCCCTATAGCAATACCCACATCGGCTCTGGCAAGGGCCGGCGCATCATTTATACCGTCCCCTATCATGGCAACCTTTCTGCCCTGGTCTTGAATTTTCCTGATTTCTCTTTCCTTATCCTGGGGCAGAACTTCTGCAACGGCTCGCGTAATCCCCAGCTGCCTTCTTATTGCTTCGGCAGTTTTCTTGTTGTCTCCCGTAAGCATTACAACCTCAATACCCATAGCCTCCAATTCCTCAATGGCTGCCTTACTGGTTGATTTAACAATATCAGCCACTGCTATTATACCCCATACCCTGTCTTCATCCGCAAAATACAAGGGGGTTTTTCCTTCATCCGCAAATCTTGCAGATATATCTTCAAAATTTCCGATGTCTATTTTTTGCTCATTAATTAATCGCAAGTTGCCAAGATAATACTTTTTACCCTTAATTACAGCCTTTAATCCTTGGCCGGAAATTGCTTCGAAGTTTTCTACATCATAAAGGTCCAAATTTTGTATCCTTGCTTCTTCAACTAGAGCGTCTGCCAAAGGATGCTCCGACCCCTTTTCTGCAGATGCTGCAATTTTTAACATTTCCAATTCATCAATTCCGTCGGCAACAAGGTCTGTGACCCTTGGCTTGCCCTCGGTAATGGTACCTGTCTTATCCATTACTACGGTTTCAACATGATGGGCTATTTCCAATGCTTCGGCAGACTTAATAAGAATTCCGTTTTCGGCACCCTTTCCGGTACCTACCATTATGGCAGTAGGTGTTGCAAGTCCCAAGGCACAGGGACAAGAAATAACCAGGACGGCAATTCCTATGGAAAGGGCAAACTCGAAATCCGCCCCTAAAAGCAGCCATACTATAGTTGTAGCCACTGCTATGACAATTACAACCGGCACGAAGATACCGCTTATCTTGTCAGCCATCTTTGAAATGGGTGCCTTTGAGGAGCTTGCTTCCTCAACCAACTTGATTATTTGGGACAAGGTGGTGTCATCCCCAACCTTTTCTGCTTCAAACTTAAAGAAGCCGGATTTATTGATGCTTGCTCCCACTACCTTGTCTCCAACCTTCTTCTCTACAGGCATGCTTTCACCTGTAAGCATGGATTCATCTACCGAAGAAGACCCGAATAGGATTGTGCCGTCAACGGGTATTGATTGTCCCGGCTTAACGATTACTATATCCCCCTTTACGACATCTTCAACGGGAATTTCCGCTTCAATTCCATTTCTTTCAACCAAGGCGGTCTTAGGGGATAAGTCCATGAGTTTTCTTATGGCATCGGAGGTTTTGCCCTTAGCTCTTGCTTCCAAAAATTTACCCAAGGTTATCAAGGCTAAAACAACGGAGGCAGACTCAAAATATAAATCCATTGAAAACTGCATAACCATGTCCATATCCATGCGGCCCAGACCGTAGCCTATTTTATAAATGGCATAAACACCGTAAGCCGCAGCTGCCGATGTACCTATGGCAATCAAGGAATCCATGTTGGGTGACCCCTTGAACAAGGTTTTAAATCCAACCTTGTAATACTTGTTGTTGACAACCATCACGGGAAGGCAGAGCAAAAATTGGGTAAATGCAAAAATCAAAGCATTTTCTGCCCCGTGAAATATTCCCGGCAAAGGCCAGTTTAGCATGTGGCCCATTGATATATAGAATAAGGGGGCAGCAAAAGCTAAGGATATTATCACCCTTTTTTTCATTTCTTTAATTTCTGATTTATCGTCCTTTGCCTCCCTTTTGACTTCCTTTTTTTTCTCTTCTGCGGGAGAAGCTCCATAACCGGTGTCTTCGACAACCTTTATTATATCAATATCCCTCAATACCGATTCATCATACTTTACAGTCATGCTGTTAGTGAGCAGGTTCACACTTGCTTCTATAACTCCGTCGGTTTTGTTTATGTTTTTTTCAATTCTTGCGGAACATGCAGAACAAGTCATGCCTGTTACGTCGAATTTTTGTGTCTTCATAAGTGTCACTCCTTTTATTTAGAGACCTTGTTTATTATTGAAATGATTTCATCGATTTTTTCATCTTCATTTCCTTCATTGAAGGCTTCTTTTACACACATATGCAAATGAGCCTTCAAGATTTCATTGTTTGCTTTTTTCAGTATCGACTGGGCTGCTAATATTTGATTTGAAATATCCACGCAATACCTGTCCTCATCAACCATCTTTATTATACCTTCGATTTGTCCCGCGGCAGTTCTTAATAATCTGTTAATCAGTTCCTTATCTGCTTTCATTATTTCACCTCTTTAATACCATACCCCTGGGGGGTGTCTATTTTGATAATAACCTATAGGGCTTTCGATGTCAAGATAAAAAATACGTTGCTTTTTTTATTGTATTTTTGCTTAAAATAAATTCTAATATCCGGCATATAGTTATATTAGTAAAATTTTTGAGGTGGAGAATGAAAAAGGAAAAAATTATAATCGGTACCTTGATATTGACCATAGCCACTACTTCCGTACGCTTCGTGGGGATGTTTTTCAGAATTTACTTAGCCAACACCATAGGGTCGGAAGGAATTGGTTTGTATCAATTGATTCTTTCCTTTTACTTTCTCATGGTCACCCTCGCCACATCGGGAATCAGGGTAGCTATTTCGAAGCTTATTTCTGAAGAGCTTGCCCTGAGGAATTATTCTAACGCCAAAAGAGTCCTTCGCCAGTCCCTAGGCATTTCCATTATCACAGGTTTTACGGCGGGAGCTGTGCTCTATTACTTTGCTGACTACATAGGCTCATCCATATTGAACGATGACAGGACGGTCTTGGCTTTGCTTTACCTGGCTCCCAGCCTTCCCATAATGGCAGTTTCAAACTGCTACAAGGGTTACTTTTATGCCTTGGGCAAGGTGACCCAGCCTTCGATTATACAGATGACCGAGCAATTTGTCAGAATATTTTTGATAGTTTATCTGATGGATACCTTCCTTCCCAAAGGTTTGGAATACGCTTGTGCTGCCATTGCAATCGGAATGACGGCAGAAGAAATATTTGCCTTATTTTTGGTTTGGTTTTTCTACATAATAGATAAAAAGCCCTTTTCCGCCAAGGTGGAGAAAAAGGCGGACAATATGGTTTTTAAAATTTTGGGTATCAGTCTTCCCCTTTCTGCAGCATCCAATATGAACTCAATCCTCAGGACAATAGAAAACACCTTGATACCGGCAAGACTTTTATTATACGGCCTGTCCTCCCAAACAGCCATAAGCCTCTACGGAATGATTAAGGGGATGGTCCTCCCCCTCTTGTTCTTTCCTTCATCCATATTGACATCCCTGTCATCCCTTTTAATTCCTGCGGTAGCAGGTGATAATGCCCTTGCCGATGAAAAAAGCGTCTCAAAAACCTTGTCCCAAGTAATACATTTTACCGCCATTTCTGGAATCTGGGTTGTGGCTGTGTTTGTCTCCTTCCCCGATGAAATCGCCATGGCCGTCTACAATAACCGGCAGGTGGGCTATATGATAAAACTAATATCCTATGTGTGTCCCTTCATGTATTTGAATATGGTCATATCTTCCGCCCTGAATGCCCTTGGTCAGCAGATGAGCTCCTTTGTAGTAAATACTGTTGAATCAGTGCTTAAAATTTCCATCATATACCTGTTTGTGCCTGTCTACGGATTCAATGCATATTTGTTTGCCTTGTTTATTACTACAATACTTAACACAATTTTATACCTTTTCAGGTTACTTCAGGTATCAAGCATTGTTTTTGATATTTCAAATTGGATTATTAAACCTGTCACTGCTGCAATCATTGCAGGAGTTTTATCCAAGTATTCATACCTTATCTTTAAACAAAGCTCCAATCATATACTGGCCTTGGTTTCTTCGATAGGTATATTGTCACTTGTGTACTTAATGGGATTAATCCTATCCAAAAGCATCGATGACAAGGGGACGGGGGTATTGTCATCATTACGATGACAATACCCCCGTCCCCTTGTCATTTTTTC
>JAAYOE010000029.1 GCA_012520455.1 Tissierellia bacterium | reverse complement strand
TAGAGCACCTGACTCTTAATCAGGGTGTCCAGGGTTCGAGTCCCTGATGGGTCATTCTCTCGATACTCGATCCATTAGCTCAGCAGGCAGAGCACTTGACTTTTAATCAAGGTGTCCGGCGTTCGAATCGCCGATGGATCACCAGACACACCTCTATTTGAGGAAGAGTCTCACAAATTTTATTAACGGGGCGTAGCGCAGCTTGGTAGCGCATCTGGTTTGGGACCAGAGGGCCGCGGGTTCAAATCCTGCCGCCCCGATAATTAGAAGAACCTTCCGATTCAGGGCTTATAGCTCAGGTGGTTAGAGCGCACGCCTGATAAGCGTGAGGTCGATGGTTCGAGTCCATCTAAGCCCACCATATCCAAAACATTTGTTTTGGGCCTTTAGCTCAGTTGGTTAGAGCGCCCGGCTCATAACCGGTAGGTCCAAGGTTCGAGTCCTTGAAGGCCCACTTTCGTGCCCAGATAGCTCAGTTGGTAGAGCAGGAGACTGAAAATCTCCGTGTCCGTGGTTCGATTCCGCGTTTGGGCATTAAAAAAGACCGTATAGGTCTTTTTTTTATTAGACATTCATAGGGTATAATGGTGTTATAATGTCACCACCTGCTTTTCAGAACAACCGAATCCTTCTTCCAGTATTTTTCTAACAATGCTCTTTATATTGTCAATATAAATCTTGTCATTTATTCTAATCGGTATCAGGTTTCTTTTTATTCCCTTTAAGCCCGTGTAAGTTTTAAGCTCGTATTCATTGTTGTCTAAATAATAGAATTCTCCGATGGTTTCATCTTTATAAGTGTGCAAGGGGATATTTATTACCAAGGTTTGATTATCAACGGACAAGATCATGTCATAATTGATGCTGTGATTGATAAAATCCTTGTCTATTGCCGTTATTACGTTGAAATTGCATTGAATTAAATTTTTCTTGATCGATAGCCCGTCATAATTAATTGTAACAATGAGGTTTCTTAAATATATAACATCATCATACAAAGCAAAAATATTGTTCATGACTAAGGGCAGATTATTAACATCCTCATAATTATGCAAGAGTATTAAATCAGAAAACTCTTTTCGAGGTTCCAATTTATAGGCTTCATACAAGGTGACAACATCCATGCCCCCTATGGTATCATTTCTTTCAATGCAGAAGTATTCTTCCACGGTCTTAAGCTTTAGATCAACAATATTAATTTTGTATTTAAGCTTCTTCATTAAAAGATATAGATCAATCTTAGTCAATGATTCAAAATCAAGACCTGTACCGAACTGTTTTGATTTTTCGGCTAAGAAGGGAATATCAAAAGAGTTGCCGTTGTATGTAATAATGTATTTCTTTGACTTCATCAGGTCCTTTAAATATTTAAGGGTTTGCGGCTGGTCTGATTTATTTTGACAAAATATCTGATAAATTCTAAATTTGTCATCTTTATATACCAATAGAGTTATTGATATGATATCCGAATATATTTTAGATAAACCGGTAGTTTCAATATCTATGAAGAGTGATTCCTTATAAATTTCATCTAAACGATGATTATCTCTTATATCATTTATTTCATATTCATTAATAATCATAAGTCCCCCTGAATAATTACTTTGAAATCCCCCAGATATTTGGTAAAATAATTAGGGGTGTTGGAGATGTATATAATAATATCCATTTTTGCAGCATATGCCGGCGGTATCATTTCTTACGAACTGAATGCATTTGGCTGTTATTTCACATTTGTTCTTGCCATCCTGATTTACAATTCAATCATATATAAAAAATTTATATACAATGCAGTCATAATAGCTTTTGTGGTTTTATCATATCTTAATTGCCATTATAATTCAAACTCGGTTCTTTCTCAACATATAAATGACACTGTTGTCATTGAAGCAAAGATAAAAAAGCAAAACAAGTCCGACACCATAAGCTACCAGGCTTCCGTTACCGGTATAAACAAGACCACCCTTTTCGATGAAGAAAATATAATTCTATATCCGAATCAATTTGAAAAATTTCAAGAAAACACCATAATTCGAGTAAGGGGCAGGGTTACCGGCAATCAGCTAACCAAAAACAGGATGCTTTTTAATTATGAAAACTATTTGAGAGGGAAAAAAATCAAAGCATCTGTTTTTGCCGAGGGTGACGGTGTAATTCTTAAGGAAGACTATTCATTTATAAACCGTCTTTCAGGCAGATTCAGAAACTATGCCGAAAAAACATTTTATGCCGGTCTCAATAAAAAGAATGCTCATATAATTTTATCTATTATTTTAGGTGACGTGAATTATTTGGAGGAAGAGCTTTACGATAACATCAAGCTAATGGGGTTAGCTCATATTTTCGCGGTTTCGGGAACCCACATAGTTTTTATGTATGTGTTCCTCTTAAATGTATTTAAATTTGTTTTTAGCAGAAGATTGAGCTGGATATTGTCCTGGTGTATAATATGGCTCTACGGGCTTTTAATCGGCTTTCCCCTGTCGGTTATGAGGTCCCTGATAATGTTCACTCTGCTTTTCGGTTCAGAAGTTCTGTACAGGAAATACAATTCCTTAAATTCTATAGGTCTTGCAGCCCTTGTTATGACTGTCTACAATCCGTTCTGGCTTTTTGATGCCGGATTTCTCCTGTCCTTTTCAGCAGCCTTGAGTTTTATCATTTACAATAATTATATAAAAACAAAACCCTTTGTTTTAAAAGACTTATATATGTATTTATTTCTCCAAATATTTACCCTGCCCGTAATTGTATACTATTTCAACTTTATTCCTGTCATGGGCCTTTTTTATAATTTAATGCTCTTGCCCGTATTTACGGTAATAATGATATACGGATTCATGCTTTTGATATTCAACCCGCTTCTTCATGCTTTATTGAAACTGCCCTTTGAAATATTTGATTATATCTTGTACACTTTAAGGTATATTATTGATTTATCGGACAAGTTTGGATTTAATGGTTTGATTTTCCCGACCATGTCCATATGCCATATCTTGTTTTTCTACTTAGCTATATTTTTTATGATATATTCCCATAAGTACAAAATAGGGTGTAAAAAATACGGATTTGCTGCAATAATTAGTTTTTACACACTTAGCTACATTGTGATTCCAATGATGGATGACAGTCTGTATATTAACATAGCAGATGTGGGACAAGGCTTATTTACCACAATTAAGTACAAGGGGGCAGATATGGTTTACGACTGCGGCAGCTCTTCATCGAAAAACATGGGGGAGTACATAGCCCTTCCCTATTTGACAAAAAGAGGAATAAGGGAATTAGATGCCGTTTTTATCAGTCATTGGGATGATGACCACTACTCGGGATTAGAAGACATTTTAAACAGCCCCATAAGGGTCAATACCCTATTTTCGTCAAGGAGCAATGATAGTTTTCAGGTACAGGAAGTGTATGCAGGCTGTAAAATGAAGTACGATGATAATTTAAGCATGGAAATATTGTGGCCTTACAAAGATTTAGCCGTAAACAATATAAATAATTCATCCTTGGTTCTTTCTTTAAATTACAAAAATAAGAGCATATTGCTTCCGGGAGACATAGGAAAAGAGGCAGAATATGCCATCTATAACGATTTAAATAATCATGATGTCGTTTTGGTCCCCCACCATGGCAGCAATACATCCTCATGCACGGAGTTTGTTGGTGCCTTGGTGCCTAAAATTGCCATTTTAAGCTATGGAAGAAATCCTTACGGCATTCCTCATCAAGATATTGTCTCAAGATATGTAGATGCAGGCAGCAAGATTTTCTCAACCTTTGACCAGGGTGAAATAAATATTGTTTTAAAAGATGACAATTTGTACTATAATACTTATATGAATGAAAAATCCGATAATTATTATGAGCTCTATTTTATAGGGATAATCTCCAAGGTCGGTGTTTTTTCCCTTTTATTATACTGGATGTTGAAAGGTGATAGGTATGAGTTTTAACATGATTAAACATATGGCTGATAATGGCAGGCTCCCAAATTGTGTCTTGTTTTACGGAAATGAAGAATATTTCATGGATTATTCGGTAAAGTACATAAAATACAAATTTATAGACAAAAGCTACGAAGACATGAATTATGCTGAGTTTGAAAAACTTGATAGCTTAAAGGATTATTTTGAATTTGTAAACACCTTTCCTTTTATGTCTGATAAAAAGCTCTGCCTTATAAAAGAAGCTGTTTTTTTAACCTCTGCCGGAAGCCTGGATAAAAAAGATGAAGAAAAATTATTGGAATACATTGAAGAAAATGAAGACTGCATCACTGTCTTTCTTATAAAGGGAGGGAAACCGGATTCAAGAAAAAAGGTTGTCAAGAAACTCAAGGATAAGAAGGCAGTATTTGAATTTACCAGGTTGAATGAAAAAGAGCTCACAAAATACATCATGGATGAATTCAAGAAAAATAAATTTAACATTTTACCGGCAGATGCCAATTATATGGCAACCAATACCGGTTACCTGGAATATGAAAGCATTGTTAGTCTGTATCATGTTAATAATGAAATCAACAAGATAATGTCCCATAATAATGAAAGGAAGAATATAACAAGTGCCGATTTGGATATGTTAATGATTAAATCAGTTGAGAGCAACATATTCAGATTAGTTGATACCATATGTGAAAACAATAAGAGAAAGGCCTTTGAAATATTGGATGAGATGCTTTCAAACAATACACCGGAGCAATTTATAATTCACATGATTGTCAGACAGTACAGGATGCTTTACAGGTATGTTCTTTTACAAAATAAGGGGTATTCCTACAATGACATAATGAACAAAATGAAAATTAAGAATTTTGTAGCTTCCAAGCTTGCCAGGCAAGCCACCAGGCTTAATGCTGCGACAATCGAATATTATATGAAGAGGTTTTTGGAAATAGACAGAAAAATAAAAACAGGCGAAATCGACCAAAGGCTTGGTCTTGAATTGATAACAAACGGGATAATCGGGGGCTGAGGTGTGTCCCGAGCATAAATAAAAAATAAAAAAACCGGTGATGCCGGTTATTTTTATGCTGCTTTATTGAGTTTTTTTGTTAATCTGCTTATTTTTCTTGCTGCAGCATTCTTGTGAATTGTGTTTTTAGCAGCAGCCTGATATAATTTCTTTTCGCATATTTTTAAGTATTCTTTTGCTTTTTCGTAGTTGCCTTCATTTAATGCAGTTTCAAATTTCTTAATATATGTTTTAATTTCAGATTTTCTGCTTCTGTTTGCTTCAGTTTTCTTGTTTATAATTAGGATTCTCTTCTTTGCAGATTTAATGTTTGCCAAAATATTCACCTCCTTATATTTGTATCTATTTCAGTATTTCAAGGTTTGTTCACAATTATTCTATTATCGACAACAAAACAATTATACAGACTATGGATGAAAAAATCAAGTAAAAAGAATAAAAAAATCAAAAAAAACTATAATAACGGAAACGATTTGAATTAATACAGTATTTTTGGGAGGATTTATGTATAGAACAGATTTAGCCTATGAAGCAAACGAGTCTCTTGCCCGGAAGGTGGAGGGTATAACTTTAAAAACCCAAAATTACAGCCACGGGGAAGTTGTTGAACTGGAAATAAGAGATGAAGAGGCTGAAAAGGCAATCGGGAAAAAAATAGGCAAATATATTACATATGAAACAAAGAGTTTAAAGCTCCTTTCGGGGAAGGCAAGAGATGAAGTTATAGATATACTGGCAAAGGCCATAAGGGACATATCCGGTCTTGAGAGGGAGAGGGTTTTGGTGGTAGGTTTGGGCAACAGGAATATTACGGCAGATGCATTAGGCCCTAAAACTCTTGAAAAGATTAAGGTGACCGGTCAGTATTTCAAGGCCTATAAAAAGAAGTATGATGAGGATTTCAATGATGTTTCAATATTGGAGCCCGGGGTTTTGGGCACAACGGGAATCGAAACCATCAATACAATTGCCGGAGTTGTGGAAAAAATAAAGCCTTCCTTATTAATCGTAATTGATGCCTTGGCTTCCCGCAAAATGAGGAGGCTGTGCTCGGTAGTTCAAATAACGGATGCAGGCATAGAGCCGGGCTCAGGCATTGGAAATATGCAAGGGTCACTTAATAAAGAAACCATAGGAACAAAGGTGATTGCCTTGGGGATACCTACCGTGGTTGATACGGCCACAATCGTTAATGATACTATTGAAATGATGGAGGAAGCACTCAAGGACAAAACCGATGATGTAGGCGAGATAATGGGTATTTTAAGCGACTTGGACTACCTGGAAAAGCATGCCTTCATTAAGGAAATACTAAGCCCCATGTACGGTGAATCAATCGTAACACCCTCTTATGTGGATGAAATTATCGAGTCCTTGTCAAGCTTGTTGGCAGAATCCATAAACAGGGCAGTACATCCGGGATATGAATCGTAATATAATTGTAAAAATTAACAGTGTTATTCAGGAAACAATACACATATACATTAATATATTACTTTTGAGATATTATGTGGAGTAATATATTACTTTGAGAAAATATGTGGAGTTGAGATCATGAAGAGACTGAGAAAAAACAAGGATGGAAGGGCCTTTTACATGGTGATGTCTATATTGTGTCTGACAGCACTTTTTTTGGGGTACAGTTTTGTATACAGGTTAGCGGAGCAAAGAAAGACGGGTAAGGAAATTACAACGATTTCAATAAACTATGATACAAGTGCCGGCAAAGAGGGCTTGACTAAATTTGACAAGCTTATGTCCTACTTTAACATCTTCCTGGAAAGTGCCTTCAAGAGCAAAAAAGACGAGGATATAGATATAATCGAAAACCATGACATGGATAGCCATGAGGAAGATATTAAAACAATAGAAAGCGAAGATGTCAAGCCGGACCTGGAAATTTACAATGACAGCAGTTATAAGCCTGAGGCCGGGAAAGAAATATATATAGCAAATGAAAGAAAAGAGAATTTTTTTAAAGTAATTACTTCAACATCCAGAAGCAGAGGACCTAAAAGAAAATTATTCCTAAACTCTGCTTCTCTTATTGATAGTTTGAATATAGTCTTGTTCCACACCCATGGAACGGAAGCCTTTCAAACAAGTTATGAAACAAATTACCGGTCCCTGGATGAAAAGGTGAATATTACAGGAATCGGAGCAAAAATTTCCGCCGATTTGCTTAAAAGGGGCATTAAGAACATTCATTTGAAGGATTATAACGACTATCCGGAGTACAACTCATCCTATGCAAATTCAAACTATGCCGTAAGGCAGGTGTTAGCTGACAACAAAAAAAACATCTTAATCGACCTTCACCGGGACGGGGCCGAGGAAAATTCCAACTATGAAGCCCTTCTATCGGAAGTGAAAACCACCGAAATAAAGGGCAAAAGGGCTGCAACCTGCACCTTGGTTGTTGGCAATAAAAACGAGAATGCTGCAATACTAAAGGAAAACGCCGGGAAACTGTATGAAAAAGCTCATGAATTGTATCCCGGTCTCATGCGCAAGATAATTATAAGGGAAGGTGCATATTTCAATCAATATTTATCTGATTATTCCTTCCTGATAGAAGTGGGGTGTACCTTAAATACATATGAAGAAATAGAATATACCGCTCGCTTGTTAGCAGAAATATTATATGAGCATATAATCGAAATCGATAAATAATAATTTTACATTTAGATTAACTTTTGATATAATACCCTTAGTTTTAAATCAGGGAGGGTATATTTTTTTGGACAGAAGAAAATACATAAGAAATTTTTCGATAATCGCCCATATAGATCATGGAAAATCTACATTGGCAGACAGGCTGATAGAGAATACGGGACTTCTTACCCCAAGGGAGATGCAGGACCAGGTTTTGGACAATATGGACCTGGAAAGGGAGAGAGGGATTACCATTAAGCTCCAAACCATGAGCTTGTTGTACAAGGCCCAAGACGGACATACCTACACTCTTAATTTGATTGATACTCCCGGACATGTGGATTTTAACTACGAAGTATCAAGAAGCTTAGCAGCATGTGAAGGGGCTGTTTTGGTTGTGGATGCTGCCCAGGGTATCGAGGCGCAGACTTTGGCAAATGTGTATTTGGCCTTGGACCAGGACCTTGAAATAGTTCCCGTAATAAATAAAATAGATTTGCCCAGTGCAAGACCCGACGAAATTAAACAGGAAATAGAAGATGTAATAGGTCTTGATTGTTCTGATGCACCCCTTATTTCAGCAAAGGACAATATTAATATAGACCAGGTTTTAGAAGCCATCGTAAAAAAGATACCACCCCCGGAGGGGGACGAAGAAGCACCCTTAAAGGCCTTGGTTTTTGATTCTTACTATGACAGCTACAGGGGTGTTGTGGCTTATATAAGAATCAAAGAAGGCCAGGTTAAAAAGGGAGATAAGATAAAAATGATGTCAACAGGCAAGACCTTTGATGTCACGGAGGTCGGTATAATTTCACCTACACAGAAGCCCGTGGCCTGCCTTTATTCGGGAGATGTGGGTTATTTGTGTGCCAGCATGAAGGAAGTAAAAAGCTGCCGGGTTGGAGATACAATTACAAACAGCGCTAATCCTGCCAAAGAACCCCTGCCCGGGTATAAAAAAGTTACTTCCATGGTCTTTTGCGGTATTTATCCGGCAGAAGGTGAAGAATACAACAGTGTGAGAGACGCCTTGGAAAAGCTCCAGGTAAATGACGCATCCTTAACCTTTGAGCCTGAAACTTCGGTTGCATTGGGATTTGGATTCAGATGCGGTTTTTTGGGCCTCCTCCACATGGAAATAATTCAAGAAAGGTTAGAGAGAGAGTTTGATTTAAATATCATAGCGACAACTCCCAGCGTAATCTACAAGGTATATAAGACCAACGGAGAAGTTATGATTTTACAGAATCCTACAAACATGCCTCCGGTCCAGGAAATAGAATATATGGAAGAGCCTATAGTTGCAGCATCCATAATGAGCCCTACCGATTATGTGGGAGCAATTATGGAGCTTTGCCAAAACCGCAGGGGCACCTTTGTAAACATGGAATACCTTGAAGCTAACAGGGTTATCCTCCATTATAAATTACCCTTGAATGAAGTGATTTACGATTTCTTTGACGCTTTAAAATCAAAAACAAGGGGATATGCATCCCTGGATTACGAACTTGACGGTTATGTACGGTCTGACTTGGTTAAAATGGATATTTTGATAAACTTTGAATTGGTAGATGCTTTTTCAATAATTGTTCATGAAGATAAGGCATATGAAAGAGGCAGGTCAATAGTTGAAAGACTCAAGGATGCAATTCCCAGACACTTGTTCGCTGTGCCCCTTCAGGCAGCCATAGGCAATAAGGTTATTGCAAGGGAGACCGTAAAGGCCCTGAGGAAAGACGTTCTTGCAAAGTGCTACGGAGGAGATATAAGCAGAAAGAAAAAGCTTTTAGAGAAGCAAAAAGAAGGCAAGAAGCGGATGAGGCAGATAGGGATGGTGGAAGTACCCCAGGAAGCATTCTTAGCTGTCTTGAAATTTGATGAGGATTAAAAAAGTACAGGGGACACTTGAGTGTCCCCTGTATTTTGAAGGTCAAGCCTGTTAAGATATTCTGCCTAAGAAAATTACTTCATCGGTATCGGTGTTAATAATTGTAAGTCCTCTGTCTTCCCAATTTGCTGAGCCCAAATATCCTATTCTGTCATCCCATGCATCGTCGTAGGCATCTTTTGTCACCAATTCATCATCAACATAGTATTCAACTTCGGTTTTAATAAGTTTAAAACCATCCTGAGAAATATAGGTATGTTCTTCTAAATAATCATAATCAAAATAATCTTCATCATAATCAAAATCATCATAATAATTGTCATCCGTATCTTCATCCGTATACAGGTAGCCGTAGTTAATCAAATTATACAAGCATTCAAACATATCATCGACCGTATCATTGTTTGCGTAAGCATCGCCCAATTGTATGAAAAAGTCCAATATTTCCTGATTTTTAACTTCATAGACAGCTATATCCTTGGTGTAAAGGTTTGCCTTCCAATCACCGCTTTCGCTGGTTATGGTTACTCTCATTAATCCTCCCCCCCTGATACTATGTTTGTAAGACATATTATGCACCTTATTAAATAATATGTTTATGTTTAGTCATAAGAGAAAATAAAATATTTTTCAGGGGGAATACCGTTCCATGAGATTCTTCACTCAGTTCAGAATGACGCCCTTCGGGTTATTCAATGCCGCTAAATATTCGCATACAGGGTTTGATTGGGGTGACTGATTTCAATTACTTTTGTAGAATGACCGGCTGTTGCCTTTTGAAAATCTGATATCACTTTATAGTCATCCCAAAAATGCATGGGGACAAAGAGCTTTGGTTTCAACTCCTCTATAAAATATTGGCCGCCGCACAAGTAATTATATTCAAGTCTTCTATCCACAGGGAAGAAAGCAAGGTCAATATCGGCGCCATGATTTGCTACATCCGACACTATTCTTTTAAAGGCATCTTCCATGAGTTTTTCCTCATCCGGCGTGTCATCGGGCCACTTCCACCAGTTTAAATCACCGGCATGAAATATGTTTAAGCCTTCAATATTAACCAAGAAACTAACCCCTAAGTCCGTAGAGCCAAAAATATTCAGCCTTATATCCTTGAGGGTAAGTTGGTCACCCGGCCGCACTAGATATAAATTGTTCAGCCTGTTATATATTTTTATGTCAGAAGACAAGATGTAATAGGTATCCGGTTTTTTATTTATCCAGGTTAATATATCGTAATTGAAGTGATCCTGGTGGGAGTGGGAACTGAATACATAAAGGGGTTTAGGGCTGATAAATGCATCCTTTAACAGCTTTTCAAAATCAAAATCTCTGTTGTCGCTTCTGTGCTTGAAATAATCAAAGATTAAAAAGGAATTTGCGGTTTCTATAAAAAAACAGCTGTGGTAAATATATCTGATTTTCATATTTCCTCCCATTATTCGATATATGAGTTTATTAATTATAATATAATCTAAAAATGTGAGCAATACTATATTTAAACAATATCTCAAAATAATGTTTGTAATTAAGCAACATACATTGTATAATGAGAAGCTTACAAAAATAGAACGAGGTATAAAAATTAATGAAAATTGAGAATTTAATCTTGAATGACAAGATACAAAGAGCTTTAGATGACATGGGTTTTGAAGAAAGCACACAGATTCAGCAAGAGGCTATTCCTTTAATAATGGATGGTAAAGATATTGTAGGACAATCCAATACAGGAACAGGGAAAACTGCAGCTTATGCCATCCCTATTCTTGAAAAAATAAATGAAGAGTTAAGAATGCCCCAGGCTTTGGTCTTGCTTCCGACAAGAGAACTGGCAGTACAAGTTGCCAATGAAGTAAGAAAAATAAGCAAATATATGGAAGGTATCAAGACGGTAACTGTTTACGGCGGTGCTGATATTAGAGACCAGATTAATAAACTCAAGGGAGGAGCACAGATTATTGTCGGGACTCCCGGCAGGGTGATAGATTTAATCGACAGACGCCTGATAAAGCTGGGCCAATTAAAAATTGCTGTTTTGGATGAAGCTGATGAAATGCTTAAAATGGGCTTCAGGGAGGATATGGAATATATTTTAAGCAAGATAGACCATCCTGTTCAATCCCTGATGTTTTCTGCAACAATTCCCGATGATATGAAGAAGATCATAAAAAAATTTCTCAACTCCCCTGTTTATGTTAAGGTTTTAAGGGAAGGGATAACAGCCAAGGAAGTAAAGCAGAGTTATTTTTTGGTTAAGCATTCCGATAAGGTTGAAGCACTTTCAAGGTTAATCGATACATATACACCCAAGCTCACCTTGATATTCTGCAATACAAAAAAAGCTGTTGACCAATTATATGACCGGCTTATCGAGATGGGGTACAATTGTGATAAAATACACGGGGACATAAAACAAGCACAAAGGCTGGACACCCTAAATAAGTTTAATAGTGGCTTGATTGAAATATTGATTGCTACCGATGTAGCTGCAAGAGGGCTCGACATAAAAGAAGTTGATTTAGTCATCAACTACGAAGTCCCTTCAAAAGAAGATTA
Organism: Tissierellia bacterium; assembly: GCA_012520455.1. Classification (GTDB taxonomy): domain Bacteria; phylum Bacillota; class Clostridia; order Tissierellales; family Sedimentibacteraceae; genus Sedimentibacter. The sequence goes on along the minus strand of JAAYOE010000029.1, from coordinate 10,130 downwards.
TTATGTCCACCGCATAGGCAGGACAGGAAGGGCAGGAAGAGAAGGGGCATCATTTACCTTAGTCAGTGCAAAAGAGCTAAGGAAAATTGAGGATATTGAAAAATACACTAAGAAATCTATTCGAAAAAGAACCATACCTACTGTTGACAGGGTAAACGAAGTTAAAAAGGAGAAATTTATCAGAAGCATCCTAAGTACAATCGAGAGCGGGGGACTTGGAGAAAACAGGGAGTTGGCAGGCAAGCTTTTGGATAAGGGCTATGATGCCGAGACCGTCATAGCCGCCATGATAAAAAAACTTGTAAAATTCGACACCTCGGAAGAAAGAGACTTAAATGACGCAATTCCGGAAAAAAGAAAGAAGGGAGCCCTTAAGCCTGAAAATACAGAAAGATTTCATGTCAATTTAGGGAAAAAGCAAGGTATCAGGCCCGGAGATATCTTGGGAGCAGTGGCAGGGGAATGCGGCATTCCCGGCTGTGATATCGGAGAAATAGAAGTTCTTGATAACTATTCCTTTTTTACTGCTTCAAAAGAGCACAGGCGCCGAATTATAGACAGGATGAACCGGTCGCAGATAAAGGGCATGGATGTTTCGGTGGACTTGTCAAAGGAAAGGAAATTAAGATTCGGCAGGGGAAAAACATCAGACAAATTAAATAAAAAAAATATTATTGACAAAAAATTTTACCGGTAATATAATGGTCAAAATGAACTGTGATGGATCGAGTAAAACAGACACAGCTTTACAGAGAGGGAGGATGGTGGAAACTCCCATGCATGACTGTTTGAAAACCAATCCGGAGTTAAGACAGAAAGCTCAAGTAGTGTAATGTCTTGGTATGGATGCCTTAAATCCTTTGAGAAGTAACTAAGGTGGAACCACGATAATCTCGTCCTTAAGCATGTGTTTAAGAACGAGATTTTTTAAAATAAAGATTATGGAGGTTGTTATGATTAAAGTTACATTTCCTGATAAAAGTGTCAGAGATTATGAAAAGGGTATTAAAGCTTCGGAAGTAGCCAAAAGTATAAGCGAAGGATTTGCAAGGAACCTTGTGGGAGCAGTTTACAACGGTAAAACCATAGGTCTTCAAAACACCTTAAATGAGGATGGGACCATTAAATTCCTTAAATTTGAAGATAAGGAAGGGAAGGATGTTTTCTGGCATACTTCTTCCCATATCATGGCCCATGCCATCAAGAGGTTGTGGCCGGAGGCTAAACTTGCAATAGGACCTGCGATTGAAAACGGATTTTATTATGATATAGATTTAGAGCACAGATTAACCCAGGAAGACTTGGAAAAAATCGAAGCTGAAATGAAGAATATCGTAAAAGCGGGATATGAGTTGGAACGTTTTGAACTTCCGAGAGAAGAAGCAGTGAGGTTTATGGAAGAAGCGAAAGAAGATTACAAGGTTGAGTTAATTAACGACTTGCCTGAAGATGCGGTTATATCTTTCTATAAGCATGGGGACTTTGTTGACCTTTGTGCAGGCCCCCATCTTGAGAGCACCAAGAAGCCAAAAGCTTTTAAACTATTGAGTGTTGCAGGGGCTTACTGGAGAGGCAATGAAAAGAATAAAATGCTCCAGCGTGTATACGGCATATCCTTCGAAAAAGCAAAAGACCTGGAAGCTTACCTTAAGATGCTTGAAGAAGCAAAAAAACGCGACCACAGAAAACTCGGAAAAGAATTGGAATTATTCATGATGTCTGAAGAGGGTCCCGGATTTCCATTCTTCCTTCCAAAAGGAGTAACAGTAAAGAATGAACTCATGAAGTATTGGAGGGAAGTTCATAAGAAAGCCGGCTATGTTGAAATAGAAACTCCTTTGATTTTAAACCAGCATTTGTGGGAAGTATCGGGACACTGGTACAATTACAGAGAGAATATGTACCTTACGTCCATAGATGACCAGGACTATGCGATTAAACCAATGAACTGTCCGGGAGGAATTTTGGTATATAAAAATTCCCTGCATTCTTACAAGGATTTCCCCATGAGGGTAGCAGAAGCAGGAAGAGTCCACAGGCATGAATTATCCGGCGCCTTGCACGGCCTGATGAGGGTGAGGGCATTTACCCAGGATGATGCCCACTTATATATCCTGCCTGAGCAGATAAAGGATGAAATAAAGGGTGTCATAAGGCTGATAGACGAAATTTACAAACAATTCGGCTTCACTTATAAGTTGGAGCTTTCAACAAGGCCTGAAAAGTTTTTGGGAGAAATCAAGGACTGGGATTTGGCGGAAGCATCATTGAAGGCAGCCTTGGATGAATTGAATTTAGACTATGTAATCAATGAAGGGGACGGGGCCTTCTACGGACCCAAAATAGACTTCCATTTGACTGACTGCATAGGAAGAACCTGGCAGTGCGGAACTATCCAGCTTGATTATCAGCTGCCCCAGCGTTTTGAAATGGAATATGTGGGAGCAGACGGGCTAAAACACAGGCCTATCATGATTCACAGGACTGCATTCGGGAGCATTGAAAGATTCTTCGGTATCCTTATCGAGCAGTATGCGGGAGCCTTCCCAACGTGGCTTGCCCCTGTACAGGTAAAAATACTGCCTATTTCCGACAGATTTATGGATTATGCAAAAAAGATCGAAAAAGAATTAGCAGAACTTGACATAAGAGTTGAAGTAGACACGAGAGCTGAAAAAATAGGTTATAAAATAAGGGAAGCACAGATGGAAAAAGTCCCTTACATGTTTATAGTAGGCGAAAAAGAAGCGGAAAACAATACTGTTGCAGTGAGAGAAAGACAAAAAGGCGACATAGGGGCCATGACACCGGATGAAATTACCCGTAATATCCTGGATAAAATCAATAAGAGGGAAAATGACTCCCCCCAACTGGTCGTACAAGAATAAATAGATGTTGAATTTTACGTCCATTTTATATATTATATATTTATTATAAAAAATGGAGGTCAATGCAGCTATGGGAACAGTATACTCAGATACTCAATATCATATAAACATGAAAGAAGGGGATGTGGGCAGGTATGTTATTTTGCCCGGAGACCCTAAAAGGTGTGTTAAAATTGCCAAATATTTTGAAAATCCCGTATTAGTGGCGGACAGCAGGGAATATGTGACCTATACGGGTTATCTGGATGGCGTTAAAGTGAGCGTAACCTCAACGGGAATAGGGGGGCCTTCTGCTGCAATAGCCATGGAAGAATTAGCAAACATCGGAGCGGATACCTTCATAAGGGTAGGTACCTGCGGGGGAATGAAGGTTGATGTAATGGGAGGCGACCTGGTAATCGCAACGGGAGCAATCCGTATGGAAGGCACAAGCAGGGAATATGCACCTATAGAGTTTCCGGCTGTCGCAGATTTTAGAATTACTCATGCTTTAGTAAAAGCAGCAGAGAACCTGGATAAAAAGTATCACCTTGGAGTCGTTCAATGCAAGGACTCATTTTACGGCCAGCATGCACCTGAAAGCAAACCCGTCAGCTATGAATTGACTAATAAATGGGATGCCTGGATGAAATTGGGCACCCTGGCATCGGAAATGGAATCGGCTGCCTTGTTCACGGTTGCAGCCTACAGAAAGGTGAGGGCAGGCTCCGTGTTTCTTGTAGTTGCAAACCAGGAGCGGAGGAGATTAGGCCTGGATGACCCTCAGGAGCACGATACAGAAGCAGCAATCCTTACGGCAATCGAAGCCTTGCGAATTTTAATAAAAAGCGAAAAATAAAAACTTGTATAAAAATATAGAGGTGTGGTTCCACACCTCTATACTTTTATTCTTTTCCACTTGCCTGAATTATATCTAATAAGGACAAGGGCAGACCGTATAGTCTGGTCGGCTATGAAGGCAAACCAGGCTCCTTCAAGCCCCAAGTTCCAAACATTTATCAGGTAAACTGCTAATAAGGGTCTTATTAAGAGGACCGTTATGAAAGTAATGATGGCGGTAGCCCTTGTATCGCCTGCCCCCCTTAAGGAACCGGACAAGATAAACTGGGAAGACTGCAAGGGTTGGGTAAATCCTACAAACATCATTATTCTAGCCCCCTGGGATATTATATCCGGGGAATCATTGTAGAGAGATACGATTTTACCTCCCCAAAAGACAAAAATTGCAGCTAATATAAGAGAAACCGACATACCCAGCCTTCTGGTTCTGTGGACATAAGCATGGGCCATATCCGGGCGGTTTTTACCCAGACTCTGACCGGTAAGGGAAGTAGCTGAAACGGCAAATCCCTGGCCGTTCATAAATGATAAGGCCTGGATGTTCATGCATACTTGGTGGACCGCATATGCAACAGTTCCAAGACCTGCAATTGTTTTAACATAAATGATGACTCCAACTCTCATCAAAAGCTGCTCCAGCATGGCAGGAGCACCTATGGTTACTATTTGTTTGAGGGAATGAGGGTCGGGCTTAAAACCGTCCATAAAGCGAAGGTGGAGGTATTGGTCTCCCTTCATAATGTATGTAAGGGCAAAAACGAAGGCAAACAATTGACCGATTATGGTTGCTAAGGAAGCACCCGCAACCTCCAGCCTGGGGAATCCAAAATGACCTTCAATCAAAAGGTAATTTAAAAAAACATTTACAACATTGGACGTAAGATTATATATCATGGCTGTTCTTGAATTTCCGACACCTCTTAAGGCTGCCGTGATGGTTGAAGTAAGTGCCATGAAGGTGAAGCCGACCATTTGGATTTTTAAATATATGGTACCGCCATGCAAGGTTTTTTCTTCGGCAGCCCCCATGAAAAGAATGAGTTTTTCCGCAAAAACATAGCCTGTTATTGAAGAAATCACTGAAATGATCAAAGTCAGCAATAAGGCCTGCCTGAGAATTAAGTTTGCTTTTTCCTGGTCGCCGGCTCCCTTGTACCTTGCTGCCATAGCCGTGGCACCTACATTCATGGCCATAAAAATTGTCATGAGAAGAAATTTTGGCTGTACGGTAAGACCGACAGAAGTCAAAGCCCAGGCTCCCAAGCCCCCGACCATCATCAAGTCAACCATTGAGGCAAGTTGAGTCAAGGTTAGCTCAACAACAGAAGGCCATGCAATTTTTACAATATCTGCATAAAGCATTTTTGAAGTTATACTCGGCGGCAGTTGATTTTTTTTAATATCTTTGATTTCCGTTTCACTGCCATCTTCAACCAAGTCTAAGGCTAAAACATATTTATTAAACTTTTCTGACATCTACATGATCGCTCCTAAAGTCATATAAATAAGGCCGCCGGCTGCGACCTTTGCGGTATATTTTATAGTGATTATAAATTTATGATAGCACGAAAAAAAGCTTGTGTCAACTCGGCTAAAACCCAATAAAACTATGCTGTTTCCTGACAATTTTTGGTTTACTCACAGAATCTTTCGTGTTAATATATAATAAATTCGGTAAACTACCGGAGGTTGTTCTATGAACGTCGTATTATCTATTTTTTTAATTGGATTTTTAGGTTACATGATAGGCGGCATCAAGGTATGGTCAATTGAGCTGGGTACGGCCGGTGTGCTCCTGGCAGCCCTGATTTTCGGCCACTATGGTATAATTGTTCCCGATGTTGTAAGAGAAATGGGCTTGGTATTCTTTGTAACTTCAGTAGGCTTTGTGGCAGGACCGAATTTCTTTCGAAACTTTAAACAAAACGCTGCATCCTATGTTCTGATAGGAATCTTTATGATTATCTCAAGTGCTGTTAGCTGTGTATTAATTATTAAACTAAGCGGTATAAGTCCGGCTCTTGCCGTAGGCCTGTTAACAGGTGCATTGACCAGTACGCCGGGATTGGCAGCAGCAGTTGAAGCAGCAGGGGATTATGGATATCTGGCCTCTATCGGTTATGGTATTGCTTATCCTTTTGGAGTTGTCAGCGTAGTACTTTTTGTCCAGTTGATTCCGAAAATTTTGAAAGCTGATATGGCTAAAGAACGTGAAGCTTTGGTTATGGATGCTAATAATAAGGCCAAGCCGGTTTTAGACAACTTATATTCATTTGACAGTGGAGGATTTTTTGCTATATGTTTAGCTGCCGTACTGGGTTTTTTGCTTAGCAAGATTGCTGTTACATTGCCCGGCGGTTCTAAATTTTCATTGGGCAATTCAGGAGGACCTCTGATTATAGGTTTGATTTTTGGACATTTCGGTCACTTAGGTAAGATAAATATTTCGGTCAAAAAACCTGTTTTGGAAACCTTGCGGGAGCTTGGGCTGATGCTCTTTTTAATTGGTGCGGGAACCAAAGCCGGACAAGGGTTTGTTGAGGTGCTTAAGGAGTATGGTTTTATGCTCTTCGTTTATGGAGCAGTAATGGCAATAATTCCGATGACAGTAGGATATTGCCTGGCGGATAAAACTCTAAAAATAAGCATTTTAAACAATTTAGGAGCAATAACAGGAGGAATGACCAGTACTCCGGCCTTAGGAGCCCTCATTGAGACTGCAAAAACTGATGATGTTGCATCTTCCTATGCCGCTACCTATCCTATTGCATTAGTTACCGTGGTCTTGTCATCCCAGTTTATTATCATATTGTTGGGATAAAAAAGGGGTTTACTGACTATTCGGAATTCTTTGCTTAAAATATTTTTTCATATTTTAATCAATTTTTAATTTGTCCCTAAAATATGATTAATCCGCCGGTGGTATCTTATATATAAATAAAAAATAAAAAATTATATATAGGAGGAAGTATGATGGTTACATTAGAACAGATAGATGAGCTTAGGAAGAGGGTCAATGTAAGCTACGAAGAAGCTAAAAAAACTTTGGAAAAAAACGACGGGGATTTAATTAAATCCATCATAGAGTTAGAGAAGAAAAAGGGAAGAAAAGATGAAAGAAAAGGCAGCTTTACAAATGCGGCAAACAGACTCTTGGCTCTTAAATTATCTATAAAGAACAGGGATGGAAACACCTTGTTAAATGTTCCCTTAGTCCTTGTAGTGCTCACCTTCTTAATGTCATTCTGGACTGTTATAGTCCTGCTGGTAATGGCCTTGCTGACATCCTGCCAGATAAATGTTTACAGGGATAAGGGGGTAAACATGCACAACATAAAGCAAAATGTCAAGAAAACTGTAGATAAGATCAAGGATAAGTCGGAAGAAATCTTTAAGGATGACGAAGAAGAGACTGAAGACACAGATGACGAGCCGGAAAATGAAATAATCATTGAATAAGAATAAGTATCAGGTCTTGGGCCTGATATTTATTTATTGATAAATAAAGGAAATAATAGTACAATAAAACAAAAACGAGGTCGTCATGGACAAGAAAAAGATTCTGATTGTTGAGGATGAGCAAAAGATAGCGCGGTTTTTGGAGCTTGAATTAAAATATGAGGGATATGATGTAACAATAGCAAAGGACGGGAGAGAAGGGTTCGAAAAAGGAAAGGACCCGGAAATTGATTTAATCATACTTGATTTGATGCTGCCGGGCCTAAGCGGCATCGAAGTGTGCAGGCGGTTGAGGCAGACATCGGATGTACCCATCATCATGCTGACTGCAAAGGATGACATTTCAGATAAGGTAACAGGTCTCGATATAGGTGCGGATGATTATATGACAAAGCCCTTTGCCGTGGAGGAATTATTGGCCCGGATAAGGGTGCTTTTAAAAAGAAATTATCATAGAAACAATGATAAAGACTTATTAATAATCGGCAAGCTTAAACTGTGCAAGAATAATTTCAAGGTTGAATACGACGGTGAAAACATAGAGCTTACGAAAAAAGAATTCGAATTATTGGAATACCTCATGAGGAACAAGAACATAGTGTTGTCCAGGGAGAAGATTTTGGACAATGTATGGGGATATGATTATTATGGGGATACCAACATAATAGATGTATACATCAGATATATAAGAAGCAAGATAGATCAGAAATACAATGTAAATCTTATTGAAACAGTCAGAGGGGTAGGATACATCATCAGAGATTGAAGGAAGACAAATGGTAAAGGCATTTCTAAGAAAACTCTTAAGCTTAATTCTCTATCCGTTTAAATTTATCATTAAAACCCTGATAGGTCTTTTAAAAAGACTTAAATTTTCTATTGCATTTAAAATATCCACAACATATCTGATACTCTATATAATTATTATCATGACGGTTGCATTGGCTACATCTGCGGGATACTTAATTTTTGAGCTGCAGAAGTTCGAAGCTACGAGAGCAGCTAAGGATGCCGAAGAAATCATTAGTACTTTTCCGGACTTTAATAAGATAAATACGGAGGAAGAAAGCTTTTCTTCCTTTGAAATATTTGATAAAAATTTAAATACCTTCTATACCAGCGGCGGGTCGGGAAGGTACGCTGACAATCTAATAGTAATTGCCGAGAAAATAGTTTTTTCCAATGAATATATCCATTCGGAAAGCTTTTTAAAAAACGGGGTCCCCTATTATATGAACGTCTCTTACCCCATGGAAGATATGCTTAGGGATGTATGGAGAATAAGTCTTATGGTTTTGATATCGGGTGCCATAGGTCTTATGTTTTTTGCCCCCATTGTATCAAGCACCAGCTACAAGCTCATAGGTCCCATCAAAAAAATGACCGAAATAACAAAGACAATAACCGTAAACAACATAAACACCAGGCTGGATGTCAAGGGGACGGAGGACGAGCTGAAGGAATTATCCGAGACCTTCAATGAAATGATGGATAGGATTGAAGGGGGATATAAGATACAGCAGCAGTTTGTTTCGGATGCTTCCCATGAACTCAGGACGCCCATAGCCGTTATTAAGGGGTATGTGGATATGCTGGACAGGTGGGGGAAAAATGATAAGGCTGTATTGGAAGAATCCATTGCAGCCATAAAGAATGAAACGGACAACATGCAGGATTTAATAGAGAAATTGTTGTTTATTGCGAGAAGCGACAGGAGTACCTTAAATTTTACAAAGGAAGATTTCCGGATAAAGACAGTTCTAAATGAAATCGAAAAAGAAACTAAGATGATAGATACAAGCCACAAATTGTACTTTAAATTCTATGACGATGCGACAATTTACGGGGATAAGATGCGAATTAAACAAGCCGTAAGAATCCTCCTGGACAATGCCATGAAGTATACTCCACCGGGTGAATACATCATGGTTTCCGGTTACATTCAAGATGAATATTATGTTATAAAGGTAGAAGATACAGGTGTAGGAATTAACAAAAATGATTTGGATAAGATTTTTGACAGGCTTTACAGGGCGGAAGAATCAAGAAGCAGGCAAATCAGCGGTCACGGGCTTGGTCTTTCGATTGCTAAAATAATTGTATTGGGCCACAAGGGCAAAATAAAAGTTAAAAGCAGCCCAAAAAAAGGATCGGCCTTTTCATTGATGTTTCCCTATCTTGACTCATGATTCAAAATTACAAGTATATCGACAAAATTCATCAATATTAGCTAAGGAAATCTCCTTTCCATTTTAGTATAATAGCTTGTACAATATGCAGAAAGGATGATTTTGTGAATATTGATTTTATTGAAACGGGACAAGTACTCACAATCAAGCTTAAGGGGGAGCTGGACCACCACAGCGCCGATGAGGCAAGGGTATTGATTGATGAGAAAATTAAGAACGAAAGGTATAATAAATTGGTTATAGATTTAAAGGGTCTTGACTTTATAGACAGCTCAGGTATCGGGTTTGTCATAGGCCGCTACAAGGTTATAAGAAAGCGCAAGGGCGTAATAGAAATTGTAAATGCCGGTAAAAAGGTAAGAAAGATTTTGGACATGAGCGGCATTGGAAAAATAATTAAAATAAAGTAGGGGGACAAAATGCACAATAACTATGTATATATCAAAATACCAAGCTTATCTGTCAACGAATCCTTCGCCAGGGCTGCAGTTGCAGCATTTTGCTCAAGCTTGAATCCAACAGTTAATGAAATAACCGAGATTAAAACAGCGGTGTCCGAGGCGGTTACCAATGCAGTGGTTCATGCTTACGAGGATAAGATCGGAGAAATTGAAATCCAGTGCAGGATTAAGGGGCGGGTGGTTGAAATAATAGTTGAGGATTCCGGCTGCGGGATAGCAGACGTTGAAAAGGCCAGGGAGCCTTTGTTTACCACCAAACCTGAGCTTGAACGGTCAGGCATGGGTTTTTCCGT
>JAAYOE010000028.1 GCA_012520455.1 Tissierellia bacterium | reverse complement strand
CGAAAAGAACCGTCCCTAAAATCTTCATTATCAGCTATGGCGTTTTGTCAGTTCTTTCTTAAGCTCATCGGGGGTTACTTCTTCGTTCACCATCAGAACCAATGAATGGTAAATTAAATCGCAAATCTCGTAAATGAGTTCTTCTTTGTCTTTATTTTTGGCTGCTATTATTACTTCACTTGTTTCTTCGCCTACTTTTTTAAGTATTTTATCAAGTCCCTCATCAAACAAATAGTTCGTATAGGAGCCTTCCTTAGGATTGTCTTTCCTGTCTTTTACTCGGCAATATACCTTATTTATTATCCCTTGGTCCGCAACACCTTCTTCATAAACCTTATTGAAGAAACATGAGTATGCTCCCGTATGGCATGCATTGCCAACCTGGTCTACCTTTAGTAAAATGGCATCTGCATCGCAGTCATAATATAGGCCTTTTAAACGCTGAACATGTCCTGATGTTTCCCCCTTTCTCCATAAACAATTCCTGCTTCTTGAATAATAACAGGCTCTTTTTTCCTTCAAGGTTATTGCTAATGCTTCTCTGTTCATATAGGCAACCATCAGTACTTCATTTGTGATATAATCCTGCGTTACTGCAACTATCAAACCCCTATCATCGAATTTTATTTCATTCAGAAATTTTTCTGTTTCCATCTCATCCTCCTCTTAATCAGAATTATCACGTGTTATCCACACCACGATAAACGAATACGCTTTGTCATCCTGAGCATATGCGAAGGATCTCATGAGATTCTTCGAGCTAAAGCTCTCAGAATGACAGTTTGTGAATATTCATAACAATGACACCGACTTGTATTCAATGTCACTGAACTGTATACATAACAATGACACCCTGCTGGTTATTCACAGGAAGACACTTCAACTCCCTTTTCCCTCAAGTATTTTTTCAATTCCGGTATTTTAATTTCACCAAAATGAAATACTGAAGCCGCAAGCACCCCGTCTACGCCCGCATATTTAACAGCCTCTAAAAAATGCTCATACCTCCCTGCCCCTCCTGAAGCTATAAGGGGAACATTAACCGCATCCCTTATCTTTTTTAAAAGCTCTATGTCATAACCATTTTTCATGCCGTCTTCATCTATGCTGTTTACCACTATTTCTCCGGCTCCTAATTCTACACCCCTTTTGGCCCATTCAACTGCATCCAGGGAAGTTTTTTCTTTTCCTCCTTTGATATAGACGTTCCAGGACCCTTCTTCATTCCTTTTTACATCCATAGCCAAGACAAGGCACTTATTGCCATAAAGCTTAGCAGCTTCTTTTATTAAGCCGGGACTTTTTATAGCGGCAGAATTAACAGATACCTTATCTGCACCGTTGCTTAAAATAAACTCGAAATCTTCAATTGAAGAAACTCCCCCTCCCACACAAAAAGGGATATTTATTTCGGCAGCAACTCTTTTCACAAATTTTAGGGCTGTTTTCCTGCCTTCGACTGATGCGGTGATATCATAAAAAACCAACTCGTCGGCTCCCGAATCACTGTAATATTTGCCTAATTTAACCGGATCATCAACATCTTTAATATTTGAAAACTTTTTTCCCTTAACTACTCTTCCATTAATAACATCCAAACAGGGTATTATTCTAATCGCCATTTCACGCCTCCTGATAATTATATTTGATTGGCTGCCTTTAAGGCATCCGTCAGTCTCACTCTGCCATCGTACAAGGCCTTCCCGATAATTGCTCCGTACAATTCCATTTCTTTGAGTCTTTTTATGTCCTCCAAGTTAGTGACACCCCCTGATGCAATTATCTTTATATTTACTTTTTCTGATAATTCTCTGTAAACATCAAAATTTGGTCCTGATAACATTCCATCCTTTGAAATATCTGTGTAAACAATTGTTTTTATACCAATTGATTCCAAATCTTTACATATTTCAATTGAATCCACGTCCTCCACTCTTTGCCATCCCCTGGTTGCAACCTTGCCCTTTAATGCATCTATGGAAACAGCAATATGGTCCTTGTAAGTTTTTACAAGCTCTGCTAATAACTCCTTGTTTTCAATTGCCATAGTACCTACAATAACCCTGTCAACACCCATGTCAATCAAATTGTCTATTCTGTCCCGGCTTCTTATTCCTCCCCCTGTCTGCATGGGAATGGATATTGCTTTGGCTATTTTCTCTATTGACCTTCTGTTTTGAAAACCTTCATTTTTGGCCCCGTCCAAATCGACTACATGAAGGTATCGGGCCCCCATGGCCTCCCATTTCTTAGCCATTTCTACAGGGTCGTCCGAATACACTTCTACCCGGTCAAATTTTCCTTGAGTCAGTCTCACACATTTATTGTCCTTTATATCTATAGCAGGAAACAGTATCATCAGAGTGCCCCCTTTGTGGATTGGAGGATGTCTGATGTTATTCCCGCAGCCTTTTTCATTGCCCTTCCAAAACCTTTAAATACAGCTTCAATTTTATGGTGGTCATTTTCACCATATAGGACTTCTATATGGAGATTACACAAGCAGTTGTTTGCAAAAGCTTGGAAAAATTCTTTAAAATCCTCCGTTGCCATGGTTCCGATTTGTACTCTGTTAAAATCTACCTTGTAAATCAAGCAGGGTCTTCCGCTCAAGTCTGTTACTACCCTTGCCAGTGATTCATCCATTGGCAGGCAGACAAAACCATACCTTTCAATCCCCTTCTTGTCACCTAAAGCTTTGGAGAAAGCCTGTCCCAAAGCTATTCCCACATCCTCTGAGGTGTGATGGGTGTCTGTATTTAAATCCCCCTTGCATTTAATACTCAAATCAAACTTTCCGTGGAAGCCAAACAAGGTCAGCATGTGGTCCAAAAAACCCACACCCGTATCAACTTCCGTTATACCGCTTCCATCTAAATTCAAATCGATTTGAATTTCCGTTTCTGACGTTTTCCTGACTATTGTACTATTTCTCATGTGCCCCTCCTCTTTCTAAAATAATCTTTTCAGCTCTTCTATGAATATTTCGTTTTCTTCTTTTGTGCCCACAGTTATGCGGTAATACTCGTCCTTGAACTTTCTTATCAAGACTCCTCTTTCCATAAGCTTTTCAAACAAGTTTTCTATTGGCGACTTAACAAACAAAAAGTTTGCCCCCGAAGGATATACTATGAAATCCAATTTTCTCAATTCGCTGCTTAACTCTTCTCTTAGGATTTTTACATTTAATATATAGTCTTTTACCCTGTCAGAATTTTTTAGGGCTTCTACTGCTGCATATTGGGATAATATGTTTACATTGTAAGGCAGCCTAACCTTCCAAATATATTTTACTGTTTCCGCACAAGCAATGAGGCATCCGACCCTAAGCCCCGCCAGTCCGAAGGCCTTGGACATTGTCCTCATTACGATTAAGTTTTCAAAATCATTTATCAATTTTACAGCCGAATTATCCGAAAAATCAGCATAGGCTTCATCTAAGATAATCAAAGAGTTTTTAACATTTTCCAATAGTTTTATGACATCCTTAATTGGTGTAACATAGCCGGTTGGATTGTTTGGATTGCAGAGGATGACAACTTTGGGAGCTTGCCTCTTTGCTTCTTCTATCAACTTATCTATATTTTGCGAAAAGTCACTTTCCGAGTCTACACCCACAAATTCAGCAGAGCATAAAGCGCAATAAGTCTTATACATGCTGAATGAAGGTACAAAGCTCATCACCTTATCCCCTTTTTCGCAGTAAGCATTTATTACTGTATTGATGATTTCGCTGGAGCCGTTTCCAACCATGATATT
>JAAYOE010000004.1 GCA_012520455.1 Tissierellia bacterium | reverse complement strand
TGCTATTATTAAATTAATCTCGTTGACCGCTGGTCAATGAAATGTAAAAAACAGGAGGAGATAAAGTATGAAAAGGTTACTAAGTCTACTGCTATGCCTGATTATGGTTTTAATGACAGCAGCAGGATGTACCCAACCAAGTCAAACTCAGCCCCCCTCTGCAGAGGAGACGGGAGAACCGGACGAAACCCCAAAGGCTTTGATGAAACCTGGAACCTACACTGCAGAGGCTTACGGTTTCAGCATGTCCTGGCCTGACATACTGCATGTAACGGTATCTGAAAACTCAATAGAGTCCATCGCATTTGATGAAGAATCCGGAAGCACGTCATCCATGATTGATGCCGTGGCAGCAGTTATGTTTCCGCGAATACTTGAAAGCCAGTCCGTAAATGTGGACATGATAAGCGGGGCCACCGTTACCAGCAGTGCAGCCCGCAAGGCGGTTGAAGACTGCATCAAGCAGGCAATTGTTGCAGCCGGCAATGAAGAATCCGCAATAGATGCCTTCAAAAAGGCACCGGAAAAGCCCGGCGGAAGCCAAGTTCTTGAAACTCAAGTATTGGTTATTGGTATGGGAGGCAGCGGCACCTATACTGCCCTTCGTGCGGCAGAAATGGGCGCCCAAGTATTAGCCATAGAAAAACAGGGACGCTACGGCGGCACCACTGCCCTCACTTCCGAAGTTCAATCCATCAATCCTCCACGGGTAAAAGAATTATACAATAAGGGTGAGGATTTTACAGACGCAGAAGCCATGTACAAGGCATGGATGGAGTATACGGAAGGGGATGCCAAGAAAGAAATGCTGGACCTCTATTTTGAATACTCAGGCCTTGCCTTTGACTGGTTAGCCATTGACCATGGCGTCAAATTTGATTTTGATCCGAAGCCCGGCTTTACACCTGCAGATTGGTATAAAGTTAAATTCCAATGGTATCCGAATTCGCATCCCGACTTTCCCGGCGCACCCATGTTAGGTATTAACAAGCGTGATATAGCTTCATATTTCGATAACCTTATCGAAGAATTTACGGATTTGGGCGGAAAATACATGCTTGAAACAGAGGCCTATGAACTCTTAACCGATGAGTCCGGAGCAGTTGTGGGCGCCAAGGCTAAAAACCGGGTGACCGGCACCGAATACACAATCAAAGCCGACGCAGTGGTTTTAGCAACAGGAGGCTTTTTAGGCAACAGTGAAATGACAAATAAATATCTTTCGGATGAATACTTCCCCCTGAAGGGCGCCTGGAAAATCTACGGCTCTTATGGCAATGACGGCAAGATGATACAGGCTGCCATAGATATGGGGGCAGCAACTTACAGCATCGGAATGCCTCCCGAGGTACACATGTCCGGCTCGGCCATGTTCATACCCCACAGCTACGGCTTCCCCATAAACAAGGTTGAAGGCCAGAAAAGTTTTGTTACAGGAAAGCAAAGCGTTTGGTCGGTTGCAGACCTCCCCATGTTCCTTGGAATCACTCCGGACAGCTTAGCTGTAGGCATGGACGCTAAGAGGTTTGCGTCAGAGACCGGTGTGGCCATGTTAGACCCTTGGATTGCCGGACCTAATTTCTACAGCATCTGGAGCAGTGAGCAAATTGACGACATTCGAGACAACGGATTCAAGTATCCCCTTGCCGGTGTATCATCAGGTTTCTTGGGTTATACGGGAGACATACCCGTAAATACACCCCTTCCGGAAGCCTATGATGTTTTAGATGCAGGAATTGATATGGGCTTTATATTCAAGGCCGACACCATAGAAGAACTTGCTGAAGCCATAAACTTAGACCCCTCTGCCCTGAAAAATACGGTAGAAAATTACAACTCCTACTGCGCAAAGGGCAAAGATGAAGAGTTTAACAAGGATCCCCAATTCCTGAATACCATCGGCCAAGGTCCCTACTATGCAGTTAAGATGGCAAGCTACGCATACAACACCTGTGCAGGACTTGATGTAAATAACAAGCTGCAAGTGCTTAACACCTCCGGCCAACCGATTGAAGGCCTCTTCTGCGTAGGCAGTGACTGCGCAGGCGTTCTCTTCAGCGAAAAGAAACCCTATGTAACATACGGCGGAGCAAACAACGGCTGGGTTCTTACCAGCGGGTATGTTTGCGGTGAGTCTGTGGCAGATTACGTTAAAAATAAATAATACCTTCCCTCATTTTTTTCTCGTGCAACGTATGGATTACTCATACGTTGCACTTTTATTTAAACATTCTGCCGTCTATAAAATGCTTGTTGTTTCACAAGAGCTATGATAAAATAATTTTTAACGAAGTGACGAAAGGATGTACCGGATGAGTAAAAAACCAACAAGCCGCGACCTGCAGGCACTTGAAACCGAAAAAAAAGTGACCGACATGGCAATGAAATTAGTGAGGGAATACGGATACGACCGGGTTACCATCAGTCAGATCTGCGAAGCCTGCGGTGTTGCCAAGGGCACTTTTTACAGTTATTTTACATCAAAAAAGGATATTCTTATCAAACTGACTTCACGATTCAACAAGGAGTTAAGTCAGTTGTTTATTTTCGATGAAAGCTTGAGGGCAGCGACCCTTTACCGGAATATGGTCACTTCCTATCTGAATTATGTGAACAAGGATGGTCATGCATTTACCAAGTCCTATATAAAAGCAATGATTGATGAAGAGCTGGCAAAAGAAAATGTCTCCTTAGAGCTGCAAAAAAACTTTATAGATAAAGTAATCCGCAAAGGCTTACGGGATGGGGACTTTCAGCTCAATATGACCTGTGATGACTTCTTTGCTATTTTCAGCGCCACCCTCATGGGGGTTTTAACCCGGTGGTGCATGAGCAAGGAAGGGGAAGAATTGCTAGCCATGGGACAGAGGGCCTTGTTCCCTATAATTAATCTTATGAAAAAGCCATAGCGATTTGAATTGAGAGCTTTATGGGAAGGGCGGTGCAAATATACCACCCCTTCATGAATTTGATTTGAAGCAATAATTTTATTAAAACTACTTTCAAGTCTTTTAGATAAATTTGTATCCATAGTTCCCCCTCCATCAATATATCATAAACTAATGAAACAGATAAAAAGCAACATATAAAAAAGGGCAAAGTTTAAAACTTTGCCCTTGTCCTTATCTCTTAACCCTTTGATGATAGTGGGTGTGAAGCAGTTCATGGGACAAATGCCCGTTGGGCTCTCCCAGAAACTCATCATACAAGAGTTTTATTTCAGGATTTTCATGAGATTTTCTTATTGGCATTTCCTTGTCTATATTGTAGATGGTATCAATTCTTCTTTCTTTAATTGATTTATTGGCACCCACGGGTTGACCGCCGCCGCCGGCGCACCCTCCTGTACAGCTCATTATTTCAATAAAAGTATAGTCTTTTGCTTGGCCGTTTTTAATCATTTCCATGACTTTATAGGCATTTGCCAATCCATGGGCAACTGCCACCTTAACGGGCGTACCGTCCAAATCTATGGTGGCCTCCTTTATACCATCAAGGCCCCTCACTTCATCAAACTCTATATTTTCCAATGTTTTTCCGGTAACAACCTCATATACGGTCCTTAAGGCAGCTTCCATAACGCCGCCCGTTGCACCGAATATTACGGCTGCTCCTGTTGATGCTCCCATTATTGAGTCAAAATCTTCATCTTCCAAGTTAGTAAAATCTATTCCTGCGTTTTTAATTAATCTGGCAAGCTCCCTTGTTGTGAGGGCAACATCGACATCCCTGTAACCGGAAGCATTCATTTCCGGCCTCTTGCACTCAAATTTCTTAGCCGTGCAGGGCATTACAGATACGGTAAATATATCAGCCGGATCTATTCCTGCTTTTTTTGCATAATATGTTTTTGCCACGGCTCCAAACATTTGCTGGGGCGACTTGCAGGTTGAAAGATGATCCAAGAGTTCCGGATAAAAGCCTTCCGCATAATTTATCCAACCCGGACTGCAGGATGTAATCATTGGAAGGGTACCGCCGTTTTTAATCCTTGACAAAAGCTCATATCCTTCTTCCATTATGGTTAAATCAGCAGCGAAATCCGTATCAAAAACCTTGTCGAATCCCAGCATTTTAAGGGCCGATACCATCTTGCCCGTAACCTTTGACCCTCTTGGCATTCCAAATTCTTCACCCAGGCCAACCCTTACCGCAGGAGCAGTTTGAACGATGACGTGTTTTTTTGGATCATGGAGGGCTTCCCATACCTTTTCGGTTTCATCATACTCGTAAATGGCGCCAACGGGGCATACTGCCGAGCATTGTCCGCAGAAGGTACAAAGGGTTTCATCATAGTTTTCTCCGAAACCCGCACTGATATTTGTATTGACTGACCTGTAGGAAGGGCTCAATACTCCGACCATTTGGGCTTCTTGACATGCTTCTACGCATCTCAAGCATTTAATGCATTTATTTCTATCCCTAACCAATACTCCGGAGGTATTATCTATGGGGTATATATCTGTTTCATGAGCCAAATTGTAGTTTCTTACGTGGAACCTTTCGCAGAGCTTCCTAAGCTCACAAGATTCATTCCTAATGCAGTTTAAGCAATCATTTGGATGGTTGGCTAAAATCAGCTCCAAAATGCCGGTTTGGAGTTCCCTTACTTCTTTCGTGTTGGTATGAATATCTGCCCCCTCATAAACCATGGTGGAGCATGAAGCTACGAACTTACCTGAAGTTTTATCCTCTACCACGCAAATTCTGCAGTTTGCTTTTATTGCCTGGTCAGGATGATTGCACAGGGTTGGTATATAGTAACCTGCTGATTTGGCCGCTTCCAATATGGTTGTTCCTGCCTCAACAGTCACTTTTTTATTATTAATGGACAGTGTACAAGTTTTCATGTCTCCTCCTAATTATACATATCATAAAAGTGTTGGATTGCTGTTACCATAGCCGTTGGTGCAGCAGTACCTAACCCGCAGAATGAGCATTTGTTCATGACGTTGGCTATACGTTTAACGGTTAAGAAATCTTCAACCGTAGCCTTCCTGTCTGCTATTTTATGGGCCAATTTCAAAAGCTGCCTGTTTCCTTCACGGCAGGGGGTACATTTGCCGCAGCTTTCATGAACAAAGAATTCCTGCACGGTGACCATAAATTCCGCAACGGAGTTGGTATCATCGGCCACTAAGATAGCTCCCGTGCCCAAACTGTAACCTTCCTTGCCGAAATCCTCATAGGTATATGGGATGTCCAACATGGATTTTGGAATGATGGGACCTGAAGCTCCCCCTATTTGAGCAAATTTAAAATCTCTTCCGTCCTTTATTCCGCCGCCTAAGTCATATATGATTTCCCTCAGTGTAATGCCGAAGGGAACCTCGTAAACTCCCGGTTTTTCAACATTTCCGCACAGGCTTATAACCTTTGTTCCCCTGCTTTTTTCGGTGCCCTGGCTCAAGTATGCCTGGGCATCTTTTGTAAACAAGGCCGGCACAACGCAATACGACTCAACATTGTTTGCCAGGGTAGGTCTTCCGAATAAACCTGATACGGCAGTCCTTTGAAATTTAATCTTAGGTCTTCCGCTTCCCCCTTCGATGGATTGTATAAGAGCTGTGGTTTCACCGCATATAAAGGCTCCTGCACCGGAAATCACTTTTATATCAAAGGATAAATCTGTTCCTAAAATATTGTCTCCTAAAAATCCTGCAGCCTTGGCAGCTTCTATTGCCTTTAAAACTATTTCCTTTTGCCTGCCGTATTCTTCCCTGACATATAAATATCCTTCCCTGCCTCCGACCGCATAGGCTGCAATTGTCATTCCTTCAATGATCCTGTAAGGGTCATATTCCAAAAAATATCTGTCTTTAAAGGTTCCCGGTTCACCTTCATCAGCATTGCACAAAATATATGAGTCTTCCTTTACTTTTGCTGCCTGCTCCCACTTTTTGCCCGTAGGAAAGGCTGCTCCACCCCTTCCTCTTAGGCCCGAATCCTTGATAACTTCTATCACCTCTCCGGGAGTCAGTGACAAGACCTTTTTTAAACCTTCATAACCTCCGGCTGCCAGGTAATCGTCAACCGTATCCACATTTATATTATTAAAGTTTTTAGTTAAAATGCTTAGAGATTTTCCCATGTTCCACCTCGATAGTTTCTAATAATTTCAACAACCTTCTTCTCGTCAAGGTTTCCGTAAATCTTTTCACCTATCCTAATAGCAGGCGATATTTCACAAGCACCGAAGCAAGAGCTGTATTCAAATGAAAACATGCCGTCATGAGTAATTTCACCTATCCCTGTTTTTAACTCTTTTTCTATGGCATCTTTAATTTTTTCGTATTTCATTACCTTGCAGCAGGGACCGTTGCATACTTGAATCACATACTTCCCCTTTGGCTTGTCCGATAATGCAGAATAAAATGTGATAGTATCGTATACATTGCTTAAAAATATTCCAAGCCTCTCACTGATGTATTCTGCTTGCTCCTTTGTAATATAATGCTCCGGAGACAAGTCTTGTACGTCCGCTAATATTCCCACAAGATTATGCTTGTTCATGTCATGCTTTTTTAGAATCTTATCAATTTCTTCATACTGGTTTACATCCAATAAACTTTTCGACATATACTCCTCCTCTTAATCAGTCGCCAATTCGTTCAGAAAATGATTTCCTTAAGGAAAAATTATATTATATATTAACAAACTTTTCAACAATAAAATTTACTTATTCCTTTTTATGGGTAATGCCGGGTTTTATGATATCCGTGCCGTACTTCTTACGGATTTTAAGGATTGCATCTTCTAAACTATCGATTTTTTTATCGGTTTTAATTTCTTTTTCATCCACATCCAAATCAAAGAGGGAAATCTGCTCCCTCTCATTTTGAAAACCGCTCAAGCTTATACCCAATAAGCGAACGGGCTCCCCAGTCCAGTTTTTTTCAAGAAGTCTTACTCCCGCACCATATATATCCTTGATATTGCAGGTCGGACTTATGGTCATCTGCCTGGTTATGGTATTAAAATTAGAATATTTAATGGTTATTTGAACGGTATTGCCCTTCTTGCCGCTTTTCCGGGCTGACATGCCTAGGTCATCAGCTAAATCCATAAGTATTGCTTTGGCATCTTCTATGTCCGTAATATCATGAGCCAAGGTGGTTGATCTGCCTATGGATTTAACTTCCTCCCTGGTTGCGTTTACGGGAGAATCATCAATACCCCTTGCCAACCGGACCAGTTCAACCCCTGTCTTCCCTAACTTTTTATAAATGTTATCTATTTTTGTCAGGGCTAAATCCTTGATTGTGTAAATGCCCATGCTGTTAAGTTTTTTAGCAGTCTGCTTCCCTACCCCGTACATGAGGCTGACAGGCAAGGGCCACATCTTTTCTTCTATATCCTTTTTCCAGAGCTCTGTGATACCTAAGGGTTTTTTCATTTCCGAAGCCATTTTTGCCAGGAACTTGTTTTCTGATATACCGATTGAGCACCACAAATCCAGCTCATTCTTAATTCTGTCCATAATATTTCCTGCAGCTTCCAGAGGTTGACCAAACAAGCTCTCGGACCCTGTCATATCCAACCAGGCTTCATCTATGCTGTTTTGCTCAATTACGGGAGTATAATCTGACAAGATTTCCATGACTTCCTTGGACTTCATCTCGTAAAACTTGTGGTCGGGAGGAATTATGATTAAATCCGGGCACAACCTAAAAGCCTCCCTTAAAATCATGGTTGTTTTTATGCCATATTTTCGGGCTTCATAATTTGCAGTTAGTATTATTCCCGATCGGTTGACAGGGTCGCCTGCAACTGCCGCAGGTTTGCCTTCTATTTCCGGATGGCGGGTTTTCTCGCAGCTTATAAAAAAGGCATTCATGTCAACCAAAAATATTACCCTTTTCATAATCTTACCTCTTAATAATTACTCCACCACTATCTCAAGCAACCACTTGACCCATACGGAACCGTCATAACTGGGGATGACTACTCGTAACGGAAAGCCTTGCAGCACCGGAAGTGTCTTGCCCTCTAATTCGTAGGCAAGGAAATTCTCGGGGGCGAGAGCATTCTCTAAAATCATAGAAATTTCATAGCCGTCGGCCCCCTTAAAGGCAACCCTGGTGCTCCCGGGCTGGACTTCTGCCATCTCGAGGATTGTCTTGAGCGATGCGCCCGACCAGGTAGCAACGTCCTTGAAATATCCAACGCATTCCAATATCGGGGTAGCAGTCAGCTTTGGCATGCGCCTCAAATCATCATAGGTCAGGCTCAGCTCTTGGTCGACCTTACCGCTCACCTTTAGCCGGTAGGTGTCGAAGTCAACCAATGTCGGTGTCCCCGTCATAGTCAGACCGGTCTCCGGATCGGCTCCCAGGTAGGGTGGAATATAGTCAGGCATAGTC
>JAAYOE010000003.1 GCA_012520455.1 Tissierellia bacterium | reverse complement strand
TTTTTTAGGGACGGTTCTTTTCGTTCTCAAGAGAATATCCTGCTAAAAATATAAGTAAGTCTTATAAGCACACCTTTTATAAATTTATATCATATAATGAATAAACTACAATATGAAAGGTTGAATATCCAATGAATAACCATCAATTATTTAATCGGAGTCCACAGTATGCGGAAACATTAAGCATCAATTCCAATCTGATTGATTACAATGTTGATGTTCCCATAAGCTTAATGAAATCCATAGAGGGCAAATATTTTGTCGGAACAGCTATAAATTTACGATTCGGTAATGCTACCAACGCATGGGCAAGACTATACAATCCGCTCGATTCCGGAGTCAACTTATATGTAAATACATGGACTGTAAGCGATATTTATTCTACCCCCTACAGCGTACAAATTTGGTTTAACAGTACACCGCCCGGCTTAATACAGAATTCTCAATCCGTTACTCCGTCTAATTCGGCAATTTCTCCGCAGCCCCAGCCTCGTGTACTGCTTCAATATGCTATTGCAGTCAGAGGGTTGCCGACCAGCGGAACTTTAGCTTACGGCAGATTCGGTCTCGCAGGTACTACCATAAATTCAGAGGAAGAAGGGAAATTTATATTTCCTCCAGGGGGTTCATATTTAATATTTGTATCAAACCCCCAAAGCCCAACCCTGCCCGGTTCAGGCAACATTTCGTTTGGTTGGTGGGAGGAACCGATTTTACAATAATACACGTGAACCTGCGCATAAAAAAAAGAGTTTCCGAGAACGAAAAGAACCGTCCCTGAAATTGAAAATCCGAGAACAAAAAGAACCGTCCCTAAAATTGTTCGAGAACAAAAAGAACCGTCCCTAAAATTGAAAATCCGAGAACGAAAAGAACCGTCCCCGGAGTTTTAGAATTCTCTTTTTTCACTTTCTTCTTCGAATAATTCAACATCTTCTAAGTCCATGCTGACTTCAATACGAACCAAGGCACGGCGCAGTAAAATAAGTGAAGATTGTATCTGGTGTTCTTCATGCTTTTCTCGGAATATAGATTCCAATTCCTGACGGTCTGCTTCGGCACGCTCTAAGTCGATTTCTTCCGGTCTCTGAGCTATGGTACTGAATATATTCACTATGTTTTTTCCTATCTCTACTACCCCGCCGAACAGGGCTAACTTTTTCACGTTACCATTATTATAAATCCTAAGAATTCCATCGCCTAATATGGCCGAAAGAGGAGCGTGACCATAAAGGACCCCTAAGTCACCGTCGATGCAGCGCATAACAACCATGTCTGCCTTTTCAACGAACTTAAGTCCTCGAGGAGTTGTTATATTAAGGGTGATTTTTTTATCATTAACTTTTTTAGCCGCTTGTTCGGACATTTTTTACACCTTGAGCTTTTTTAAATCTTTCAACTACTTCATCAATAGAGCCTACATTTAGGAAATAGCCTTCCGGTATTTCATCATGAACTCCTTCAATTATTTCCCTGAAGCCTCGGACTGTTTCATCAATAGTAACGTGACGTCCCGGTATGGATGTAAATTTCTCAGCCACATAGAAAGGCTGGGACAAAAACCGCTGTACCTTTCTTGCCCTGTTTACTGTCTGCTTATCTTCCTCAGACAACTCATCGATGCCAAGAATCGCAACAATATCCTGCAGGTCTTTGTAGCGCTGGAGTAGGGCCTGAACATTCCGGGCTACGCTGTAATGGTCTGCACCCACTATATGTGCTTCCAATATTCGTGAAGATGAATTCAAAGGATCTACAGCCGGATATATTCCCTGCTCTACAATCCCTCTCGATAAAACCGTTACAGCATCCAGGTGGGCAAATGTCGTCGCTGTTGCCGGGTCCGTAAAATCGTCCGCCGGCACATAAATTGCCTGAACTGAAGTTATTGAGCCTGCTTTGGTGGATGTAATCCTCTCCTGGAGCACACCGATTTCGTTTGCTAATGTAGGCTGGTATCCCACGGCGCTGGGAGTACGCCCCAGCAAGGCAGACACTTCAGAACCTGCCTGAACAAAGCGGAAAATATTATCAATGAAGAGTAAAACATCCTGTCCTTCCCTGTCTCTGAAGTATTCAGCCATGGTCAAGCCCGTAAGACCTACCCTCATTCTAACTCCCGGAGGTTCGTTCATTTGACCGAAAACTAAGGCTGTATTATTCATAACACCGGAATTCATCATATCATAATAAAGGTCATTGCCTTCACGAGTACGCTCCCCTACGCCTACGAAGACCGAATAACCTCCGTGTTCCTTGGCAATACTGTTTATCAATTCCATTATAAGTACGGTTTTCCCTACTCCGGCACCGCCGAACAGACCTATCTTGCCTCCCTTTGAGAAAGGACAAAGGAGGTCAATTGCTTTTATGCCTGTTTCCAGAATCTCCGGCTGGGCAATCTGGTCAGTGAGGCTTGGAGGGTCTCTGTGAATAGGCCAGTATTCCTCAGCTTCCAAAGCCGTCTTATTATCAATGGGGTCACCTAATATATTGACCATCCGGCCTAAAACTGCCTTGCCTACAGGTACAGTAATTGGAGCGCCTGTGTCTATGGCTTCCATGCCCCGGATCAAGCCTTCGGTCGGATGCATTGAAATACAGCGCACCGTGTGATCCCCAATGTGCTGCATTACTTCTAAAACCAAGGTTTCCCCCTTAAAGGGCACCTTGATTGCATTGTACAATGAAGGCAACTCCCCTTCAAATCTGATATCAATTACCGCTCCGATTATCTGAATAATTTTTCCTTTATTTTCAACTGCCATCTAGACCACCTTTATTCAATATATTTACGCTTCCAAATATCTCATTGAGTTCTTCTGTAATTGCTGTCTGACGTTTTCGGTTATATAAATGTGTTAATTCCTCTATTATTTCTGAGGCATTCTTTCCTGCTGCATCCATGTTGACCATGCGGGCTGCTTGTTCGCTGGTATGAGATTCCGAAAAAGCTCTGAATAAGTTCATATGCAGGTACAAAGGAATCATGTGGTCAATAAAGGAATGTAAATCAGGCTCATATTTCCTGTCGTCATCAAAGGATGTTTCCTTTACCTTAATTGGCAGCAGTTTATCTACTACAGGAACATAGTTTAACACATTTATAAAGTGTGTGTAAGCAATAAACATTTCATCGGCTTCGCCTTGAATATAGTAGTTAATCAGCCACTTTGCAAGACTTTCGCTGCCGTAATATACCTGGGAATCAACCACGTCAACTACTGACTGCACAATATTCTTTCCCTTTTTTTTGAAGAATTCATATCCCTTGGCACCAACGGTTATCACTTTTACATTTTTGTCCTGATTCATATGCTCCAAGGCTTTTGCCGTAATATTTGCATTATAGCTGCCGGCTAAACCTCTATCGCTTGTAATAACCACATACAAGGAATTTTTCACTTCCCGCTCCTTATAGAAAGTATGGTCTTTGGAACCTTCTAAGCTGCCGACTTCTTCTACCACCCGTTTAAGTTCATGGTAGATGGGACGGACCCCTTCCAACTGCGACCTGATTTTAACCAGCTTGGTTGAGGCCACCATATCCATGGCTTTTATTATCTGTTCAACAGAACGGACATTCTCAATTCTTTGTTTTATATCTCTCATGGAGCTCATTAAGCTGCCTCCTTAGCTGTAATTGTATTGTTTTTTTACCTCTGCAACTACAGCTTCTATTTTTTCTGTCAATTCTTCGGAAAGCTCGCCGGTTTCTGTAATCTCTTCTTTGATATGGGCTGCATGTGTATCCACATAATGGATGAATTCTTTCTGGAAGCTGTGGATACGTCCCAGCTCTATATTCCTCAGATGCCCCTTGTTCAAGGCATAAAGTATCAAGACCTGGTCTTCAACAGCCATGGGTCTGTACTGAGGCTGTATAAGAACTTCCATGATACGCTCTCCATGGTTTAACCTATCAAGGGTATCTTGGTTTAAATCCGAGCCAAACTGGGAAAAGGCAGCCAATTCTTTATACTGGGCAAATTCAATTCTGAGAGGACCTGCCAATTTTTTAATGGCGGGAATCTGCGCAGACCCTCCCACTCGCGAAACCGAAAAACCGGGATTGATAGCCGGCCTTATGCCGTCATTGAATAAATCGGCTTCCAAATAAATCTGTCCGTCGGTTATTGATATTACATTAGTGGGTATATAGGCAGATATGTCCCCTTCTTGAGTTTCAATAATGGGCAGGGCCGTCAATGTGCCTCCTCCGTATTCATCGTCAAGGCAGGCTGCACGTTCCAACAACCTCGAATGCAGGTAAAAAACATCTCCCGGGTAGGCCTCCCTGCCGGGGGGACGTCTGAGAAGCAGGCTTATTGCCCTATAAGCAACCGCATGCTTGGATAAATCATCATATACAATCAATACATCCTTGCCCTTGTACATCCATTCTTCCGCAATTGCACAGCCGGCATAAGGAGCAATGTACTGTAAGGGGGCAGGGTCGCTGGCAGTAGCTAAAACCACCGTGGTATAAGCCATGGCACCGGTATGATTCAGCACCTTGATTATACGGGCTACTGTTGATGCCTTTTGGCCGATGGCAACATAAACACAGTACACATCCTTGCCTTTTTGATTGATAATCGTGTCTATGGCAATTGCTGTCTTCCCGGTTTCCCTGTCACCTATAATCAATTCCCTCTGACCTTTCCCTATGGGAACCAAGGCGTCGATTGCCTTGATACCGGTCTGCAAGGGCCTGTTCACTTCACGGCGCATGATAACACTTGGTGCATTATTCTCTATTTTTCGGTAAGAATCAGCGGCAATAGGGCCCTTATCGTCAATAGGCTCACCCAATGCGTTGACTACCCGTCCCAGCATGCCGTCCCCTACAGGGACTTCTGCCATTCTGCCCGTCAATTTAACCGGGTCCCCTTCCTTGATGCCTGCATCTGAGCCCATAATAACAACACCAATGCTGTCTTCGTCCAAATTCAGAGCCATCCCATAGGTCCCATTGGGAAATTCCAGAAGTTCCCCGCTCATTGCCCCATATAAACCGTATACTCTTGCTATGCCGTCTCCAACCTGTATGACGGTACCGGCTTCAGAAAAATTCAGGTCTGATGAGTAAGATTCTATTTGGTTTTTTATCACTTTGGTAATTTCGTCTGTATTTACTATCATTGTATCCCTCTCTTTAAGCGTTCTCTCATCCTGTTCAGTTCGGTTCTCACGGTAGAATCAAAAATACGGCCGTCCGCCAAAATATAAAACCCGCCTATTACATCAGGATCAACCTTGGTCTTGATCATTATTTCCATATCTGTCTGCCCGGATAATATCATACGAATGGATTCGACTTGTTCTTCCGTAAGTGGCTTGGCTGAGACAACTTTAGCTTCTATTCTTCCGAAGCGCTTGTTTGCACTGTCAATATATTCCGTCAAGGCAGGAACAATCAATAATTCTCTATTTTTTCGAACCATGAGATAGAGAAATCCCATTATGTGCCCGGCAAGCTTACCGGAAAAAGCATTTTGGAAAAGTTGATGTTTAGCTGAATCCGGTATATGAGGATGGGCAAGGAAAGCCTGCACTTCATCACTGCTTAAGACATCCCTGACCATGACCGCTTGTTTTAAATCATTTTCCAAGGAGCCCTTTTCTTCTGAAATTTCCAGAAGGGCATTAGCATAACGGTCCTTTAGCTTTGCCATTTTGAAGCCTCCAGCTTAGCTAATGATTCTTCAAAAATTTTATCATGGGTATCGTCATTAATATTCTGAGTGATAATTTTTTGGGCCATCAGAGAAGCAAGTTCGATGATGTAAATCCGCGTTTCATCCTTAAGGCGTTTTTTATCCGCCGTAACACTTTCCATTGAGCGCTCCTTAATAGCTTCCGCTTCCGCTTTAGCTTCTTGAAGTATTTTCTTGCTTTCTTCCGAAGCCTTAAGCCTGGCAGCTTCCAAAATTTCTAAACGCTCCTTGTCTATGTCTTTTATTTTTGCCTCATACTCAGCTATAAGTTCCTTGGCTTTCATCATGGCTGCATCCGAGTCATCAATCTGTTTTTGTATCTTCTCGGATCGCTTGCGCAAAAAGTCTTTAACCGGATTATAAAGAATAAAACCCAAGGCAAGGGCTAAAATAATTGCGTTAAACAATTGGATGCCTATACTGATCAGTGTTTGCGCATCAAGACCAAAGACACGTCCGTCAGGTACGACTTGCATTCATATGACCTCCCTTCTTGTATCTATCATGAATACTTCAAAAGCTTTCTATCATAGCAAGCTGATTAATTTGTCTAACAAAGGATTAGCAAACAACATGATTATAGCAATCAAAAGTCCGTAAATACCGGATGTCTCACACATAGCCAAGCCGACAAACATAGAGCTTCTAATATCGTTGGCGGCTTCAGGCTGCCTGGCAATTGATTCTATCGCCTGGCAAGCAACCTTTGACTGCCCGAATGTGGTAAATATTCCGTTCGACAGAGCAATTGCAGCTGCGATATGAATAACACCTATTACCTTTGCTAATGATTCCATAATTATTCCCTCCAATAATTTATTATTTCTTTAACTTAATCTAATGCTGCACCACTTACATACATGAGACTTATGAAAACAAATATATAGGTTTGAATAGCACCAAATATAACA
Source organism: Tissierellia bacterium (assembly GCA_012520455.1). Taxonomy (GTDB): domain Bacteria; phylum Bacillota; class Clostridia; order Tissierellales; family Sedimentibacteraceae; genus Sedimentibacter. Next base: position 23,162 of record JAAYOE010000003.1, on the reverse strand, counting down.
TCAAAAAATGCATGCAGGAATACCGGTATGCCAAATTGTACAAATATGGGCGTCAACCCATAATAAAGGGTCAGAATAATAGTGCCGGAAAGCATGTTGCCGAAAAGTCGAAAACTCAAAGATATGGGTTTTGCTAATTCTCCAATCATGTTCATTGGGAAAAACAAAAAATGTGGCACAAAGAAACCCTTTAAGTACTCACCCTTGCGATGCTTGAATCCCATAATGATCATCAAGAAAAAAGTTGCCATAGCTAAAGCAAAAGTAGTTGCCCAATCCGCTGACGGCGCTCTGAATCCAAATATGCTGAATATGCAGCAGGTCAGTAAATACACAAAAACCATAAAATACCAGGGTGAAATGTATGAAAGCTTTTCACCTAAGGCATCGACTGCAAAATTATCGAATATTTCCACAACCGATTCTATTACATTTTGGGCTCCGGTGGGTATCTCCTTGAAGCTTTTCAGCTTGAGTCGTGCTATAACCGCAAGCATGATAAGAAAGGCCATAATTATCCATGTGTTAAAAATTGTTTCGGTTATCCAGACTTCAACCCCTGCCACATTTAAAACCCAAAGATTATCTATACTTAAATTCATTAACCTTCACCGCCTATATATCCTGTTTTGCTAAACTTCAGGACGTAAACTTTATACTATATGCTGCCAGCTGGAAAGATAATACACCGGCTGCTACCCCCCATATACTAATCTGAGGCACCACAGCTCCTAAATACAGGATGATACCTGTAAGCAAAAACCTTAATATATACTGGATGCTTACATAACCGCTTGCCTTTGTCTTTTCCATGGTTAATGCATTATTCACCGTATACTCCAAAAGAAATACTTTAATAATACTTACTGCCGTACCTAACAAGACTCCTATCATAAATGGCAGAAACTTTAGAGACCTGTAATAGACCACTGAAATCAAAACACATGCAAATGCTGTAATTAGTATTATAATAATCATTCTTCTTGCTAAATCAGATAGTTTCATGCTTTCCCATCCTAAACCCCTTAGTTAGTCTTCTCTGTCTTTAGCTATATTAAATAAGGACTTAATTCCAGCCCCTACTCCTAAAATAGAAAAAACCAAAAGAAACCATGGCTCAGTCCCAAATTTGTCGTCTAAATACTGGCCTAACAAGACACCGACCAAGACCGATGCTGCTATAGTAAATCCCATCTGCGTAAAATCAGCTAAGGCACGGAATATTTCACTGTATTTCTTTGGCGGTTTTCCCTTATTGTGGTGGTCATCCAAAGACAGCATCCTCCTCATTAAAAACTTAGTGCCCTGACGAAACAAATAGGACACCATTTCTCCATTAAAATTCTAACATAAAATTTGATATCATGTCAAGTTTTAGATTTATAGGAAATCGTGCATAAAAATAAGAACTTCTTCTGAAGTTCTTATTCTAATCCTGAGTGTAGCGAAGTACCCCGACATGTGTCATACTGAGCGCATACGAAGGATCTAATAACGCTTTGTCATCCTGAGTGCAGCGAAGGATCTATGTGCTATAGTACTTAGGGGGCTTGGGTTCCGGCAATTTCCAATGCGATGTTTTCCGGATTTAAGGGCAGCTTATAAAAGTTTATCCCTAATGCATCATACAGGGCGTTTCCAATTGCGGACGGAATGGATATCATGGGATGCTCTCCCACGCCCCGGGCCCCGAACGGCCCGTCGGCCTGGGGATTTTCAATCAATATGGGTACTATTTCATCCGGCATATCCTTGGCGGTAGGAATCTTATAATCCGTAAATGTTGGATTTAACAGCTTCCCTTCAGCATTGAACTTCAGCCCTTCAGACAAGGCCGAACCTATCCCTTGAAGCACTCCTCCCATTATCTGTCCTTCCGTAAGCTTTTTATTAATAACCCGGCCTACGTCAAAGGCTGAGGCAACCTTCAATATATGAACGTCTCCGGTTTCTAAATCCACTTCCAAATCTACTCCATGAGCCCCATATGTCCATACTAAGGCAGGAAGGCCCTGGCCCGTATCCTTGTCAAGATTGGTCAGCCCGTCTGCTATATATGTTCCGCGGCCTATGATAACACCTCCGATAGCATTTCCGTTTTCATAGGAATAACCTCTTGCTAGACTTCCATAGGACAGTCTTTTGTGGGGATGGTGGACATGGTAGATATATCCGTCCCCATGAGTTAATTTGCTGGCATCACACCTGAATACCTGGGCCGCTACTTCCTTCATCTGTCTTATCATATCCTCTGCCGCCTTAATCACTGCGTTACCCCCCATAAAGGTTAGTTTTGAAGCAACAGTCTGCCAATCATAGGGGTTCTTTTGAGTATCACTTTCCCAAACAACCTCTATATTTTCCAATGGAATATCCAATACCTCGGCAGCCATTTGCCTTATGACAGTATTTGCTCCCTGGCCTATATCTATGGCGCCAATCATGACCTTGACTTTTCCGTCTCCGTCAATTTGCATAATGGATGCTGTAGAAGTGAAAGCAGGCATTGCAGGAGCCTTATGCAATAAGGCCAGCCCCTTGCCCCGGACTTTCCCCCTCTTCTTTTGAATCTCACGCTCCTCCTCCCTTTGATAGCCGGTCCAGTTAATCTCCTCGGCAACTGCCTTTAAGCAGTCTGAAGGACTTCCCGTTGATTCGGTTATCACCTCTCCGCTGACGGTGGTCTTGCCCGGTCCCAATATATTTTTCATCCTGAATTCATAGGGGTCCATGCCTAACTTCTGTGCAACAATATCCATTTGTCTCTCTATGACCCAATGGGTTTCCAAGTGTCCGAATCCCCTGTAAGCAGTGCTGAAAACCTTGTTTGTATAGAGGGTCCTGGAATGAATTTCAACATTGGGTATTTCATAAGCCCCGGCACCGGAATAAATTGCAGTCCTCCCTACATTTACCCCGTAATCAGCATAAGCCCCGCTGTCCCAATCGTAATATACCTTCAATGCGATAATTTTGCCGTCCTTTGTTACCCCTGTCTTAATCCTGCCCCTCATTGCAGCCCTGGTCGGGAGCTGGTTGAATTCCTCTTCCCTGGTAGCCGCATATTTAACCGGGCGTCCCTTGCATGCCCTTGACAATAAGGCTGCCAAAGGCTCTAAGTGGATACCTGCCTTGCCGCCAAATCCCCCGCCCACATAGGGGATTATAACCTGAATATCGGCTTCTGCTATTCCAAAAGATTTTGCCATCAACTGTCTGACAGCAAAGGGAGATTGGGCTGATGACCATATTTTAAGCTTATCCGAATAAGGGTCCGCCTGGGCGATTGCTGCATGGGTTTCAAGAGGAGTATGTGCTGCAGCCGGCAGGTACATTTCATTTTCTACCACAAGATATGATTCTTCGAAGGCCTTTTCTACATCACCCCTTACAGTCTTGTTCCAGCTTGCAATATTGGAATCCTTCTGCGGGAAAAATACCCCCTTCATATATTCTAAATCATTGATGTCCTCGTGAACTAATATTTTTGCTTCCAAAGCTTCATCAATCGTCTGTACCGAAGGGAGTATCTCGTACTCAACCTTAATCAGCGAAACAGCTTCTTCGGCAATCCTTTCGTCCGTTGCTGCTACCGCAGCAACCACCTCGCCCTGATATCTCACTATATCCTTGGCGATAATCCTCTTGTCTATCATGTACAAACCAACTAAGTAAGGGGCATCCTCTCCGGTCAATACGGCCTTGACACCCGGCAGTGCTCTTGCAGCGGAAGTATCTATAGAAATAATTTTAGCTCTTGCGAAGGGTGAGTGCAGGGCCTTGGCATACAGCATGCCCGGAAGCTCCATATCGTGTACATAAACTGCCCTGCCGGTTACCTTTTCCAAGCCTTCTGACCTGTCCGGCGATTTGCCTATATACTTATATTCTCTTTTATCCATTCCTTAGCGCCTCCCTTTCCCGTTTTGCCGCAGATAAGATTGCATCAATAATCGACTTGTAACCTGTGCAACGGCAGAGGTTCCCTGCTATTGCTTCCTTTACCTCATCAGCCGTCGGATTCGGGTTCCTGTCTAAGAGAGCTCTGGCCGACATCAGCATGCCCGGAGTACAAAACCCGCATTGAAGACCATCTTCCCTTATGAATTCCTCCTGTAAAATTGAAAGCTCCCCATCTTTTGACAGGCCTTCAACCGTTAAGATTTCGGCTCCCTGCGCTTCAACAGCTAATATTAGGCATGAGGTAACCGGCCTGCCGTTCATAATAAGAGTGCAGGCACCGCATTCCCCTTCTCTGCAGCCTTCCTTGGTTCCGAAAAGTTTAAGGGTAACCCTCAAGAAATCCAATAAGGTCATGGCAGGGTCTATCATTTCATGTACCCTTTCTCCGTTTACAACCAAGTCAAGAGGAACTCGCGGCATTTGCGAGTCAATATATTCAAAACAATTGGCTTTTGCATCATGTTCGCACATTATGCTCCCTCCTTATCAATAAGCTTTAATAATCCCCTCTTAGCAAGGACGCCGGTTATCAGATAACGATATTCCGGTGAAGAACGGATGCTGTCCCTTCTCGGATTAATATATGTTTTTATTTGTGTCGCCAGCCAATCCACAAGCTCCGGAGTCAGGTCTTTTCCTGCTGTTTCCTTCTCCAATTCAAACAACCGCATGGGTATGGTTGAAACAGCTCCCAAAGCAATCGATAACTTGTTTTCCGGATTAATTCTCAATGCTATAGCCACATTGCACAAATCGGCACCCTTAATTCGAGATTTTCTTAAATATACACTCCTGTCTCCCTTTTCCACATCAGGAATCGATACACCCACCACAAGTTCCTTTGGATTTAAAATTGTTTTCTTTACTCCGGTAAAAAAATCACATAAATCTACTGCCTTGATTCCTTGGCTTGAAGCTATGTGAACCTTGGCGTCGTATACCAATAAGGGAGCTGCCATATCAGCACCCGGGGAAGCAGTACAGATATTACCGACCATGGTAGCCCGGTTTCTCACCTGATAAGACCCTAAAGCATCTGCCCCTTGGCTTATTGCCGGATATTTTTCTCTCAATAACTTTTCTTCCGAAATTTGGTTAATTGTCACGGCAGCACCGATAAAATATCCCCTGCCCTCTGAGTATGTAAATTTGTTTAATTCAGGGATTCCCTTAATATCTAAAATATGCTTGCACCTTACCTTCTTATTCTTAAGCCCTATCAACAAATCAGTGCCGCCGGCCAATATCTTTGTCTCCGGGTTTTCATTAAGATATTTTGTTGCATCTTCTAAACTTGCCGGTTTGTAATAATCAAACTTACTTAACATAACCTTACCCCCTCAGTTTAATTTGAGTAAAAAGCTTATCATAAGGCAGGCGCCTTTCTGAATTTTGTAGCCTGCTCAAACGAATAAGCTAATTCAAATAGCAATGGTTCATCCCATTCCTTGCATATCATCTCCATACCTACAGGTATCCCGATGGGTGCCGTATCGGAAGGTTTTGTAAATCCCGCAGGCAGAACACAAGACGGGAACCCCGTGACAGACCCAAGCACCCCGTTTCTTTCCCTTTGACTTTCTCCTATTTTTACGACCAGCCTCTTTTGGTGGGGATAGACAATTGTATCCAATTGATACTTAGCAAAAATATTCATTACAAAATTCCTAAGCCAATTTCTTTTCATAATCCGGTTTTTATATTCCACACTCTCACTGTCAAGAGCCTTCGCTTTTTTTATATTCTCCTCAATTCCCCCGTGGAATTTCCCCGAAGCAATAATGTCTGCCAGGGAATGTACCTTTGAGCGGCTTCCTAAAGTGCTGAGATAATTATCTAAATCAGCCCTAAACTCATACATATGCAGGCTTATTTCCCTGACTATTCTGTCGGAATCCAAATTTTCTTCCAAAGGGACTGTAGTTGCCCCGGATTTCTCCATATTTTCAATACTTTTTATTATTATCTCATTGACCTCTCTATGGTCTTCGCCTTTGCCAAAGAAGCTTTTTAGAATTCCTATCCTCTTTCCCCTTAATCCGTCCTTATTTAAACTATCTGTATAGGTTTTGGGAATCTTATCCTTTGACCAGGCTGTGAGAGGGTCCCTTTCATCATATCCTGCAAGAACATCCAAAACCTTGGCTGTATCCTCTACCGTACGCATTATCAGGCCTGCCGTATCCTGTGTCGAGGAATAGGGTATGATTCCTTCCCTGCTGATTAATCCAAGGCTGGGCCTGAAGCCGACTAAGCTGCATGCCGAAGCCGGAGACCGAACCGAGTTAATGGTATCCGTTCCAATCCCGATAATCCCAAAATTTGCGGCAACAGAAGCCCCCGTGCCCCCGCTTGAGCCTCCGGGAGTCCTGGTCAAATCATAGGGGTTCAATGTTTGACCCAATACTGAACTGTTTGTTTCACCCCAGATTGCAAACTCATGGAGGTTGGTTTTTGCCAGTATGATTGCACCTGCTTCTTTAAGCCTATTGACCAAAAAAGAATCATTTTCCGGCAGATAGTCTTCCAAGCTCTTTGACCCGGCCGTGGTTGGCATATCAAGGGCATTTACATTATCCTTAAGGAGAACGGGAATTCCGTGAAGCTTTCCCCTAAGGCCTTCTTTTTTAAACCTGTCATCCAATTCCCGGGCCCGGTCCAGGGCTTTTGGATTTACACAGATTATAGAGTTAAGTTTTGGTCCCTTTTTATCGTACCGGTCTATCCTGTCTATATACATCTCAATTAATTTTTGACAGGTTAATTCTCCCCTCTTCATAGCCTTGTGGACGGATGAAATTGTTGCCTCCGGAAGTTGAAAACAATTATTATTCACATTCATCACATGCCTGCCTTTTAATGTAATTAATACCGGACCGAAAGCTCATCTTTCGGTCCGGATAGTTGCGTCAAGACCTGTTATCAGTGCTTTTCTCCTATTGACAAAACTAAATTCAGACCTATCCCCGACAAGGCAGCAGTTGCTATCGCAGGGAAAGAAGCACCGAAAATAGGAATCATGCCGCCCGGAAAACCGTAAGTGCCTCCGAGACCGACTATGAATATCAGGGCTATGACTGCAAGATTTTTAGCACTGAACATGTCAACCTTCTTTTCAATTATTATGGCTATACCTTGAGCAGCTATTACCCCAAATAGGTAGATAGACAATCCTCCTATAACGGCGTTAGGGATCGAATAAATTACGTTAATTAAGGGGGTGAAGGATGAAATAATCATTGTGATAATGGATGCAGCCATTAATACCGGAACGGAAAAGTTCCTGGTAATAGCCATTGCACTTATGTTTTCACCATAGTTAGTGCCTGCGGGACCCCCGATCATGCCGGCGATAATATCCCCGCATCCGTCTCCAATCAAATTAAGCCATAATTTACCTGCCAAATCATATTTTTTGGCATTTTTCTTCTTAGCTAAATCATTTACATAGATGTCCAGCTGGTATATGTGAGCCGTTGACTCCGGTATTGTTGCTATCGCTATGGGCATAATCGCAAATACTGCGGCTGCGCTTGGGATTGGCAGGGTAAAAATCGGGAGATTGAATACCCCGCTTGCCTGGATGGTATCAAAACTGATAAATTTTATTCCGGAGATTCCTCCGATTATAATAGCCGCTATATAGCCGGTGATTAATCCGAACAAGATAGGCAGCTGGCTCAATGTACCTTTCCTTATATATACCGAATACAATATGGTTGAAAAAAGTGTTATCAATGCAATTATCCATGCATAATTGGTTGCCATGGGAATATTAGCTTCTGCCACTCCAGCCGGTATCGATGCGGCATTGCCCATGGCATTTGCAGCCAAGGACAGACCTATAATCATTGAAATGGCACCTGTAACCGTTGCAGGAAGAACCCTGTCTATTTTTTCCTTGCCTGCTTTCTTGATTACAAATCCTGCAACTATTGAAACAAGACCTGACATTACTATACCGAATTGGGCTATAGCAATCTTGTCATTATGGGAGTAAGCTGCAAATTGCTCTGCCGTCATTATAGATGCAATTGCAGTTATATAGGAGAAACTTGAACCATAATACAGCGGAATCTCTCTTTTGGTAATAAGTATGAATCCAAGGGTTGCTAAGCCGCTGGCAAATATCGTTGTCGAAACATGAAATCCGGTTATTAAGGCTACAAGAACCGTAGCGGGAAACATTACTACAATCTGCTGCAAGGCAAAAAGTATCAACTTGATAAACTGGGGCGTTTCATCAGGCAAGTAACCGGTTATCTCCGTCTTCTTTAGGGTGTTTACTTCCTGTTCCATCACGAGACCTCCTCTTATTTATATTTTTTGTATCGGCCTGACTCAGAAGTAACCTATGCTAAATTTTAATGCTCTTCCTATGTAATTTCATTGTGCTTAATCAGTTCATGAATTTTTAGAACAATTTGGAGATTTAGTATTTCATCGTAATCCCCGAAATTTATGCCGGTAATCTCCTTTATTCTCTGCATCCTATAGATGATGGTATTGTAATGGGTAAACATTTCTTCAGAGACCTTTTTTAAATTGCCTGAATTTTTGAAATAACTTATCAAGGTCTTAATATATTCCGTTCCCTTTTCATTATCGTATTTAATAAGGCTGCCCAGCATGTCAAGGTATAACTGCTTCAGGTCCGGCTTTATTTCCTCATAAGATAAAATCCGGAAAATTCCAAGCTCATCAAAGAAGGCAAATTTCTTATGTCTGTAGTTGTTCAGGTAGTCTATCGTTCTATTAGCCTCATAGAAGCTTCTGTAAAGCTCTCTTGAATGAGGGGTGAGCCTTCCGAAACCTATTGCGATGTTCTTGATATTTTTGTATTTTGCATACCTTAGAATTTCATCGCACAAGAGTTTGATGTCCTCCTTTACCTTGCTGTCACTTTCATCCTTTTCCACACCATAGAGGATGATAATTTTATTGCTTTTATTGCCCGTGATTATCTTTGGATAATTACCCTCATTTGTTTTTTTGATAATACTCATCAGCCTTTGCTCAATTTGATAAGGATTCTTTAAAAATATGACCCCTGCCGCATACTTGAGGGAATGGTCAAAATCAAAATATGAAGCCATTTCCAAAGCCTTCTTGTATTTTTTGTCATCAGGGGATAAAAGGTCTTCAATAAATTCAATCCTATATCTGCTGTCGATTTCATAAGATAAAATCTCGGTGAAAACCTTGGATATTACCGTTGAAAAAGATAATTCATAGGATATGTCAATCAGAGGGAAATCCAATTCATCGGCTGCATGTATAATCGAATCAGGAACTTCGTGTATGTATCTTTTTGTCTTAATCCCCATACCAGCCAAACCCTTCCGGCTGAGCCGGATTATCAAATCCTTAAAGCCTTCAAGGTCATCCTTCATGGAATAGGCGGTTGTAAGCAGAAACTCCCCTTCTTCTACCCAATTTAAAATATCAGGTACCTCCATGACGTTTACCTTTGTAATAAGCCTGCCTAAACCTCCGCTTCCTGCCAATACCTTGCAATTTTTCATAATATCAAGGTTTAAAAGCTCCTCTATTCTAATTCCCGAAGACTTATACATAATCTCACCTCTCAAGCATAACAAGGCAAGCCCTACGAGCTTAAACGGCTCCCTCTTCAGCTAACTTGTCTATGGCCTCATCATCAAACCCAAGATATTCCTTCAATATTTCCCTCGTGTGCTGGCCCAGGGTAGGTGGGGGATATCGGATGCTTCCCGGGGTTTCACTGAGTTTTATGGGTATTCCCGGCATTTTAATATTTTTTGCAACCGGATGATAGACTTCTACAATCATATCCCTTGCCAAAACCTGAATGTTGTTAACAACCTTATCTATGGTGTTGATAGGACCGTTGGGTATCCCCTCATCATCTAATATTTCCTGCCACTCTTTTGTTGTTTTGGTTAAGAAACGGGGTGCTATCAAGGGCCTTAACTCATCGTAATTTTGATTTCTATCGGAATTATCCTTAAATCTTTCGTCATCAATCAGCTCGCTTAAATTCAATGCAGTGCATAGTCTGGTCCAAAGGGCATTGTTGCCGGCTGCTACCATTATCTCCCCGTCAGATGTTTCAAAGGCTTCAAAGGGCACAATGGATGTATGCCGGTTCCCGTATGGCCTCGGCACCTCCCCTGTAGCAAAGTAGCGGGCTATGGCATTTTCTAAAATAGCCACCTGACAATCCAGCATTGCTACGTCAACCATTTGACCCCTGCCGCTAAAGTTCCTGTTTATTAAGGCCGCTAATATCCCTATTGTTGTAAACAAGCCTGCGGCTATATCTCCGATAGATGTACCCACCCTCATGGGCTTACCGTCCTTTTCACCTGTTATGCTCATAATTCCCCCCATAGCTTGAACCACGGCATCATAAGCAGCCCTTTGACTATAGGGTCCCGTATGGCCATAGCCTGAAGCAGCGGCATATATTAGCCGGGGATTCAATCCGATGAGCTTGTCATAACCCAAACCAAGTTTCTCCATGGTGCCCGGCCTGAAGTTTTCCACCAATACATCGGATTTCTTTACCAGGCTTAAGAAGATTTCTTTTCCCCTTTCATTCTTTAAATTGAGGGTCATGCTTCTTTTGTTTCTGTTTATAGCCATAAAATATGCGCTTTCATTGTTTACAAAGGGCCCGAAATGCCTTGAATCATCTCCGGTTCCGGGCATTTCAACCTTAATAACGTCAGCACCCAAGTCCGCAAGGAGCATGGTGGCATAAGGGCCTGCTAATACCCTTGTTAAATCAAGGACCCTTATATTATCTAAGGCAGACTTCATATCTTCCTCCAAATAAATATACCTGTCACTCTTAGAGTATCTTCTTATCCCTCAAACGCTACTATGCGGCAGATTGACGATTCTCCGCCCTGGAACCTCCATGGGAAGCATCCTACAATCGTACGTTTATTTGATACTTTATCAATGTCTCCTCCTAAATTTTCGGCATGGATTATTTCGTAGGGTTTGATAAACACCTTCGTATGCATGGCTTGATACGTATCCGGCCAGGGATATATTTCATTTAAGCCCTTGCCGAATTTCTCCAGCATGTATGTGTTGCATAGGTCAGCCTCCCCGGGCTCCCAGTCTCGAATTTTGGTATTCATGGGGTGGTCAGCCGAGCCGCAGTCAACCCCTATCCATTTAATCTCCATTTCCTTTACCCAGTCCACAAAATCCATGGAAGGTCCGGGATGTCTGAGCATATACCTTCTTTCATCCGCTTCCGGCTGGTCCCAGCCGTATTTGTGATAGCCTGTGTTGATTATCAGAATATCACCCTTCTTAACTTCAACCCTCTCCATGATATCTTCAGGCGTATAAATTCCATAGTCTTCGGCTATATCCGAAATATCGGCAATGGCGGCAGGTCCTGTCAGCTTTTCAAGCTCTAAAGAAGCTATATCTCTTCCTGCGGTATCAAAGTGCATGGGACCGTCAAGGTGGGTTCCCACGTGATTTGATGTAGTAATCAGCTGGCCGTTTGCTCCGTTTGGTGCCAGTCTTTTAAAAAACTTAATCTGCAGCGGTTCATAGGTCGGCCACGGTGGTGTTAAGTGGCTTAGATTCTGTGTCAAATCAATAATTTTTACTTTTCCCCAATTTTCTAATAAATTCATAGCAAATCCCCCTTTATTTAATAATTATTAATTTCTTCCGATAATTCCCCTTCTGCTTCCAATTCTTCCACAAATGCTTCCAAGGCATCTTCAAAGCATTTCATGGGCGGCCTCACCAAACCTGCTCCCACCTGTCCCACACCGGGCTTTTTGTGAGCTATACCTGTGTTGATAATAGGCCTGATCCCGGTTTCTATTACTTTTTGAATATCAATGCCTGTTGCGGTTCCGCGAAAGCCAAGAACGGGAATTTTGTAAACATTGTTTTCCCCTTCGGTTATCTCATACATCTGCCTTGAATAATCGATAGCATCCCGGGCTTCTCCCCCCACAAACTGAACGATGGGGATGGCGCATGCCATTGCGAAGCCGCCGATTCCCGCCGTTTCCGTTATACAGCTGTCTCCTATGTCAGGATTGGCATCCTCCTCAGTAAAGCCGGGAAAATACAACCCCTTCACTATTTCTGCAGGAGCCGTAAACCACCTGTCTCCCAGACCCGAGACCTTAATGCCGAAATCGGTTCCGTTTCTTGACATTATATAAACCAAGGTACTATACTTTATTCCTCCTGCCGGGTCCATAGTACACTTACATGCAGGCATGGACAAATTCAGGAAAGTATGGTCATTGCCATTTAAAAAGTTTAAGACTTCCACCTTTTCCTCATCGGAAAACTTTGTTCTTATGATGGCAGGAGCAAGCTCTCTGATTAAAAGCGAAGTACCTGCCCTGTTCCTGTTATGACCCTCATCGCCCATTTGAAGAACCTGGGCTATCATAGCCTTAAGGTCTATTTCACCTTTTATTTCCAACGCTTCCTTTATGAGGGGACCAAGAGTATTCTCCATCCAGTCCAGTCTTTTTATCACATCATCGGAAAATGCACCCATTCTTAAAACCTTTCCAAGGCCTTCATTAAAGGTGCAGTATGCAAAGTTTCCATAAGTTTTGTTCTCTACTACCCAAACGGGCATCGAATAAGTAACAATACCCGCCATCGGTCCCACCGTATTATGATGATGACAGGAATCAAATATTATTTCGCCGGAAGCTGCAAGAGCCCTTGCCTCCTCTTCGTTTGAAGCTAACCTCTCATAGATTAATCCGCCGATTACGGCACCTTTTTGAGGACCGCTCATCCTTTCCCAACTGACAGGCGGCCCCGAATGCAAGATAGTTTTCCTGGTCATTCCCGGAATTTCATCGCCTGCTTTCCCTGCTCTGACCAATACGGGACGGGCATTAAGTATTCTCTGTAAAGCTTCTTTGTTTGCATTTGCAATTTTTTCCGCTACCATCAACACCACTCCTTATGTTTTATTTAAGCCTTGATAACAGGGAGGAGAGCTTTTTATCGCCTCCCGCAGCCGGCTTCCAATCCACATGTATAACCTTGACCTTCTGTTCCTTTAAATCATTGTAAAAGTACTCCAATCCCATATTAATAACCTTAAGCTCTTTGTTAAAAAGCTCATTTACCTTAGCCAACAAAACCACTCCCCTTACTCTGCCTCTTTAAAATCAATCCTGCTAATTTAGCAGCCTGTGCATTCGAAGGCATTAAAACAACCCCTGCCTCCTTAAGTTTGTTTTCGGTTTCCCTTAAGCCTTGCGGATCCTTGTCAGTTCCGCAGACATATCCGACTATGCTTAAGTATTTCCCCCTTTCCTCCATTGACTTTTTTGCTTCCATGATTGCAGGTAGCATTTCTCCCGCCGGGTCCCTGTGGGACCCGTAGCCCAAAACAAAGTCCATAAGAATTAGGGCAAGTTCGTCATCCTTTGCATCCTGTAAGAGCCTTTCAATCCTTGCTGCAGGATCAATCATCGGATGCGGTTTCCCTAAGGTGAAGGCGTCATCCCCAAAATCTATGCAGGTATTTTTATAGCTGACCATGGGGTTTTCTAATTTCAATTCAGGAGATAAGGGAATATTTGAATGTATTTCAAAGTCTTTGCCCAATATATCCATTGCTTCCCCTGCTAAGGTCCCGCCTGTGTAAAAAGCCCTTAAGTATTTCTGGTCTTGTACAAATTTCCCTGCTTCTCCTTCTACAATCTTGTTTATTTCTTCAATTGGCAGGCTGAAGCCAGTAAAATCCTCAACCTTTTCATTGTGTAATAAGGCAGCTGCCTTTCTGGCAGCATCCTCCAAAGAATGAGCGGCGAATGCTTTATACCTTTCGGCCATTCCCATGCCGCCCCCGATAAAATCAACCACTATAGGCTTACCTGCACCTTCTGCTGACTTAAGAATTTTTTCTGCCACAGATGGATGGGGCGGTTTTGATATCAACACTATGACACGGGTCTCCGGGTCATCCATAAGCGCCTTTAATCCTTGAAGCATCATTAAGCCGCCTATTTCCCCGTCTAAATCTCTTCCCCCCGTTCCGATAACCTGGGAGACTCCTTCTCCAAGCTTGTCAATAAGTACCGTAACTTCCTGGATTCCGGTTCCTGAAGCTCCCACAATACCGATATGGCCTTTTCTGACCACATTTGCAAAGGCTAAAGGAACATTATTTATTATGGCAGTCCCGCAATCCGGCCCCATCATCAAGAGCCCCTTGCTGACTGCTAAGTCTTTTAGTTCTTTTTCTTCTTCAATCCTTACATTGTCGCTGAAAATCATTACGTGCAGATTATTGTTTAAAGCTTTTTTCGCCTCTTGGGCCGCATATTTGCCAGGAAGCGAAATCAATACCAAATTTGAATCCGGCTCATATCTTATGGCCGTATCCAATGTTTTGGGCATGTAGTCTCCGCTTCTTGAGGCATTTTTCCGGTTTAGTATTTCATCCACCTGCTTCATAACATCTTCAATAGCTGTATCTTCATCAGCTAAGACACTTACAAAGAAATCGTTTGGAGTAATTTCCTGCAATTCCGGCCTGCTTAAATTTAAATTTACTGCCAATTCCTTATTCAAATCAGTCCCCATCCCGACTAAAGCTTCCTTTATCCCCTTGAAACTTTTAATCTCCTTTGAAATATTCATCAGGGTCACCGAATCGTAATAGGTGTTTTTTAATATGCTGTATTTTACAACCTCCATGACCTTCCTCCCCCATATTGGTTGAACAAGAGGCTGCTGTATGTATAAATGCCTGAAATGATATCATCCCCGGAAGAAAACCCATGTTCACCAACCTTTATTAAATTTCCCTCAAATTCATCAATGCTTGTTTTTGATATAAGTGAGATTATTAAACTGCGAATATCCTGGTTAACATAACCCTTGGATGAAAGCTTCAGCATCTCTTCGCTGACCCTTGTTGTTATTCCGTCTATATCCTTAATTATCAGGCTGTTAGTTTTAATGGCCTTGTCAACCTTATGATTGAAATAATGAGACAAATATATCTTTGAAACCATCATCCCGCATATAAAGTCATCCATGGAGGGTGTCAGCCCGATTCCATACCCTATAATTTTTTTAGACAAGTCAGTAACTGAATCCTCTTCTTTCATAAAAGCATCAATAAACCTTAAAAACCTGTCATTTATGAAATCGAAGCTTTTATCCTGATAAGCTTTGCCGGAAAAAGCCTCAAATCCCTTGCATTCCCGGCTTAATGCATTCAATAAGGGTAAACAAAAGCTCTTGCTATAGTGGAGGTAATTCTCCATAATGCTTAATTTAACTAAAATGTCTTCTTCCTGGTTTTTAGTGTAAGAAAAAATTGGATTCGGGCTCCATAGAAAGGCTTTATCGGTAGCCAGCTTAATATTTAAACCGCCCACCCATATATATCCGTTCCGGAAGCTTATCTTCATTCCCTTCTTTATTCCATAGTTTAAAAAGGATTTTATGCCAAAGAGTCTTATTGCTTGTGGTGCCATTGGTTTATCAATGGTTATAAACGTAATGAAATGGTTGTCATTTGATATGATGTTTAATGCGTTTTTAAAAACCGAGTGTGTTTTTCCCGACAGGTTGTCATTTTTCAGTATTGTTATTAATTCTTCACAAATACTTTCTGCAACCATACAATCCTCATAGACTTTTTATCTAATACTATTCTACTATTAAATTTTTATAAGATGTTCCAAAACAATAAGGCCTTATTTGTTAATATCTAACAAAATCAAAGCGACCTATCCTACAGACAAGTTTATTTTTCAAGCTAATATGCAATTGTTATCAACTGCCGATAAACTTCACTATTTTTGTTTATTTAATTATATAGAGGAGATTCTAAAAAAATTGTCTATTTTCAAAGAATAAAAAAAAGGCTCAGATATTCCTGAGTCTTTATGTCATATTGTATCTCCTGCCTTTATTATGAACCGATGATAATATTATTCAGCTCATTTTCCAACCCTTCTAAATATTGTTTTTCCCGGCTTTCCATCTGCTGCAATTTATATATGGTGCTTGTGACTTGATTTTTTACATTTTCTACACTTTGATAGGAATTATTGATTTTAGACTGCATGTACCAATCCGCAATCAAGCTGTCAAAAAAGAAATCAGCAAATTTAGCAAAGCCCTCAGTCTCAAAATTAATATCATAGTTAATTGTCACATCTGCCAGCTCGGATTTAAATTCCCTCAATTTTTGATGTGCTCTTTCCACTTCTCTCATGGCATCATCAATATGGGAATGTTTTGCCAAGTCCGTAATCAGCCCTCCCCCTAATAAATCCCATGTTCCCCAGCCCCGGGCAGAGCCTAAACTGCTCAGGGAGGAATCAAGGCTGTTTACCGCAGACTGCCCTGCCAAAACAGCTTCTCGAATCTCTCCTATATTCCTTTTGGATTCTTCTATCTTCTTAGTCAGGTCTAATATTTTATTTGCCGCAGGTCCACTAAGGCTTAGCAGCAAATTCTTCTTTTCTTCATATAAAGCATTATATTCATCGATGGAGCCCTTGTAGTTTTCTCTCTCTTCCAATAATTTTGATATTTCTGCTTCTATGTTGTTTAAATCATTATTTGCCTGGTCATATTTAAGTTTTGCCGAAAGTGCTTCCCTTTGCTCTTTTTCTTTTTTGTCTTCTAATTTGCCGGTAAGCGAATAAAAAATCGAAACAATATTAGTATGATCCAATTTCTCCACATCTAAATTTTCCTTATCCACCACTTCTTTTAATTCGTTTACCTTATGCCTTAATTCAGCTTCATCTCTCGATAATTCCGCAAGAACCGAATCGATTTTGCTCAGCCTGTGTATTTTTTGCAGGGCTTCTTGCAGCTTCATGTCTAACTCGGTCAACATGGCACCTCCCAATAGGTTTTATATCATCATGTATGTCATCCTGAGCGCTTATGTAATACTGAGTGTTTTTGTCATCCTGAGCGCAGCGAAGGATCTCATGCGATTATTCTATTCTTTTCAACATCAAATACTCGTCGCAATAAGTCCCGTCCTTAAACTTAAAACCATTTTCCCGGGTCCCGTATATTTCAAATCCAAACTTCTTGTAAAGCTCTATTGCCTTGTGATTTGGACTTGCAACCTCCAATTCAACCAGTTCAAAGCCCTTATCCTTTGCAATCTTCAATATCTCGGTTATTAGAGTACTTCCTATTCCCAAATTCCAAGCTTCCTTAAGAATAGCTATACCAAAGGTCGCCCTGTGAGAGATTTTGTATTTTTCACCAATCGATGCCAAGCGTGTATTCCCGACAAGTTTATTGCCTATAAAAGCACAAATCATAACACCCCTCTGAGCTTCCCTCATATTTTTAATATAGTTGATTTCATCTTCAATTGTCATTGTTACTTCATCCGGATAAAACAACAAATAATCCGTTTCAGCGGTCGCCTTCTTCAAATAGTCGAGCAGTACCTCCGCTTCCCCGATTTCCGGACTTCTTAATACACATGTTTCTCCATTCTTTAGCGTAATTGTCTTTTCTTCAAATATCATAATAACCCCCTATTATTAAGAATTTAACTATATTTAACAAAACGAGAACAGAAAGAACCGTCCCCAAAATTAGTCCCCAAAATTATTTTAGCAGTTCAACCTTAAAGGCATTTATTTGAGCCGGATAGCTTTCCATAATCATACCGTCATAAGTAATCTTAACTATACTGCCTTCAGAAAATTCCGATAAATCTGTTAAGCCGGCATTATCCTGGCGGACTCTGACAACAATCTTATCGCTGGAATTAAGCTCCCCTGACCCTTCTTCAGGTTCAACCAACATGGAATCCCCATTGTTTTCAAGCACTTTAGCATTAAAGGATACATTATTAATACTTTCCTCGTTATTTATTATAAATCTATTTACTATACCGATGATCAGGACCGCTAAAATCAGTCCTGCTATCAAAAAAATCAACCTTCTATTCATCTATATATCACCTCAATAACTATGACGCTCTAAACAAAAAAAATGTTCCCTAGATGACAAGGGGATGACAAGGGGACGGGGGTACTGTCATCAAATGGCCAGTGACAACCGTCCCCGGTAGTCTACGTCCATAGTAGTCTAAGAAATTGTTGAGAACGAAAAGAACCGTCCCTAAAATTTTATGGATTTTTCCATTTCTTCCAGGGTCTTTATGTCTTCGGGTGAAAGCTTTTCATACAGGTTCTGCCTGTAGATTTTTGCTTCATCAAGCTTGGTCTTCCCTTTACCCCTATTCTTGTTTACTTCGTACCAGTAAATTTTTTTATTCTTGTAATACAAGTCGAAGTCAACCAGTCTGTTGCCCTCTATGGAGTATTCCAAGGCCATCAGTATCTTTTTTATCTCTATGGGTGTATGGAAAGAAAATAATCTCACCTGGTAGGTCAATACAGAGTAAAGGATGACTCCAAAGTCCTTAGTCCAGCTTTCACCCAAAACCATTCCCATTTCTAACTTGGACAGTACAAACATAAGCCTGTCATAGTGTTTAAAGTAATTGCCGTAGGAGTCGTATATATTGATTCTAAGCTCGTACCACTGGCTGTCATCCAAGTTTTGAGTAATTAACCTAAAGCCCTCTAACCTAAGCTTTTCCTGGACTTCCCTGATCGGTTTTGAAATTAAGAGCTTAGTATCCAAAAAATCAGCAACTGGACCGTTAAGGACCCTTCTGGTTAAAGCAATTATTGTATCATCCTTCTCCCCTATTCCGATTCCTTCAATCCAATCAACCTCTTTACCCCCGAAAATCTCCTTGAGCTTTTCTGCCATCTTATGCTCATCACCCGCAATACGCATTACCACCGTTGCCGGTCCCATATCAACCTTTTGCAGCAGCTTAGCTATTGGACTGCTTATAATCGAGCACAGTATTGAGGATGACCCATCATTGATGAGCACAATTCTCTTAGCATCCTCCACATAGGTCTTTTCATAATCAATGCCGGTTATGTAACAAATTGTGGAGTTTTCCGATGCTTTATCAAATGCCTTCCAAAAATCCGTAATCTCTCCCTTAAGATTCGTAACTAAAAAATCAGTCACTATATCCGCTTCATCCGTTCTAAAAAACAAATGCCTGGGTCCAATCCTGAATAATAGCATGAATATCCCCCTTTCTTTATAAACCCGCCTTTTTTGATTCCATACCCCTTAAACGATTAGTGCCAATCGGGTAATTCAAATGAAATACCCTCTTGTTTGATAAATCGATTACATTAATGCTCAGCACCCCGTTTAATCCGATTGTGCCGCCATTTTTGTAATGACAGGGCTCAAAGCTGTGGCCGAAAAGATTAAAATCTGCCTTATAGGGGTATTCCTTGTAATAATGGCCTGCCGTAAAGTTCAGCTCTTCTATGGTTAAAAGTCCTTCTTCCAATATTGTGCCTTTTTTGCTCAACTTACTCACAGTATCATAGTCATCATGGTTCCCCATGAAATAATACACTTTAGTATCAGTGTTTTCCAAGCCTTCCACAAGTTCTTTCACTAACATGGAATAGCCCTTTATTCTGTCTCTGTTAATCTCTAACTTAACATTATCAGCCAAATCACCCGTATGAATGATATATTTAGGTTTTAATACATCGATTATCTTAAAAATAAAAGGGTAAATTTCCGAAGGAGTATCGCTGATATGAAGCAATACAGGTCCCTTTACATCATTTAACAGGTCCTCCGGCCTATGAATGGAAGTAAATTTGCCCATTAAGCTTTTACAAACTTCCACTAAGCTTTTCATGTTTTATCTCCTGTATCACAAAAGAATCTGCTGTTTTTCATTTAATATAAATAGTATTATATATAATAACACAAACTTTTGGCAAAGTATACAACATATTTCCTCATTCTGAGATCCTTCGCATATGCTCCGGATGACATAATGAGATATTTTTCTTACCTTAGGGATGACAAAATGGTGATATTAGAAAAAAAATATTTATATTTTATTAATTGTATGTTATTATATAAACATATTAGTTTATATGGTTGTTATTCGAAAACAGATTTGTGTTTTGGCTTAAATCAAAATAACACAGTCATGTATGGGAGGTAGATAACTTGAGAAAAATATTAATCACCGGGGCATTAGGGCAAATAGGCTCTGAATTAACCGAAGAAATGCGCAAAATTTACGGTACGGAAAATGTCGTGGCCAGCAGCAGAAGAATAAAGGAAGGCCATGAAAAACTTATTGAATCCGGTCCCTTTGAAGTTTTAAACATCAATGATTCGGCAACATTGGCATCAATAGTTGACAAATACAAAATAAATACTATCGTAAACCTTGCCGCGGTATTATCTGCCGTAGGAGAAAACGACCCTCAACAGTGCTGGCATATAAATATGAACGGTCTGTATAATGTTTTAGAAGTTGCCAAAGAAAAAAATTGCATGGTTTACACCCCCTCTTCCATTGCTGCCTTTGGGCCAGGAACTCCGAAAGACAAAACTCCCCAAGATACGATTCAAAGGCCGACCACCATGTACGGAGTAACAAAGGTTGCCGGCGAATTACTATGCGACTATTACTACAAAAGGTTTGGTGTCGACACAAGAGGTGTCCGCTTCCCCGGCCTCATATCTTATGCTACCCTGCCGGGAGGCGGAACAACGGACTATGCGGTTCATATCTACTATGAAGCTTTAAAAAACAAAAAATACTCTTGCTTTATCCAAAAGGGAACCTTCATGGACATGATGTACATGCCGGATGCATTGAGGGCAATAATTGATTTAATAGAAGCAAATCCTGACAAACTGAAACACCGCAATGCTTTTAACGTTTCAGCCATGAGCTTTGATCCTGAAATGCTGGCATCATCCATAAGAAAATACATTCCCGAATTTGAACTTGACTATGATGTTGACCCCATAAGACAGTGTATAGCCGAATCATGGCCAAATTCATTGGACGATTCCGCTGCCAGGGAAGAATGGGGATGGAATCCCAAATACGATTTGGATTCCATGACAAAAGATATGCTTGAAAAATTAAGAATCAAATTGAATATTCAAGATTAGTATGATTTGAAATACTGAGCGCAATGAAGGAATCTAATTTGATTCTTCACTGCGCTCAGTTTTATTAGTGATATCCACACCACGATAAACACATAAGCTTTGTCATCCTTTAATTGTAGTTTTTTAAGAACTCAATCGCTGCTTCTTCAGCAAGAGGTTTGCTGATTAAATACCCCTGAAGCTTATCGCAGTTATAATTAACATAAAATTGTTTTTGCTCTTCGTATTCTACCCCTTCAGCTACTACCCCGTAGCCTAACTTGTGGGCCATTGATATTATATCTCCTATAATAGAGTCCTTGTTATTGGGGTCTAAGATTTTATCACTAAAGGATTTATCGATTTTTATGATGTTGACATTTAACTCACGCTCCCTGGATAAGGATGAATAGCCGGTGCCAAAGTCATCAATTGCGACTCTTATCCCCGAAGCCTTCATCACTCCCAAAAGCCGGTTTATTTCGTCATAGTCTGAAGCAAATATAGTTTCCGTAATCTCAATAACAATATTTTCCGGATTAACCTTCATTTCATCTATAAGGTTAAATAGGTCTTTGATGAAGTTTTCCCCTATCAACTGGATGACAGAGATATTTACGGATACATTTATTGAATCGTAGCCGTCTTTTTTGAGTCTGTTCAAGAATTCGAAGGCTTTTATAAGAACTTTTTTGCCCAATGGGATTATGAGCTTAGTTTTTTCAGCCAAGGGAATGAACTCCCCTGGCATCAGCATGCCTAATTTATTGCTGTTCAACCTGGCTAATGCTTCAAATTCCGTTATTTTATTTGATTTGATATCTAAAATCGGCTGAAATTTCAAATGTAGCCCGTCATAGCCTTCATCTGTTTCAATTCTGGCAAGCTCAGCTTTTATCTCTCCTTCGCGGATTACTTCCGCTTCTAATTCATCGTCAAAAAAGCATATTCCTATATCCGCGTTATACAAGTCCATTGCCTTTTCAGATGCAACAAGGAGTTTCTTTGACAATTGCCCCATATCATATACATTATCTTCATTAAGTTCTATTATACCGATTCCCCCTCCTACTCTTTCGATGCTGAGAATCGAGTCCATGGTGCCTACCAGTTCTTTGCAAAACTGTATCAATTCTTCCTTATCATCATAACCTTTTACATAAAAAATAAACCTGTTTTGAAATGTATAATATAATTGGCGTTTATCGGTACAGTGCATTTTAAGAGCGTCTGCAACTTTTTTTACTATATCCTGATCGTAATCAAACCCGTAAGTGAGGGTTAAGGTTTGTATGGGGCTTACATTGATGCCGACAAGGGCTCTCTTTTCGGTTGAAACGATCTCTGCATCCCGGGCTAACACGTTTTCCAGATACCTGCGATTGTAAAGCCCTGTCCATGTATCATGTTCACTTATGAATTTAAGATTGTCTTCCATTTTCTTTCTATCCGAAATATCCAGAATTATCCCTTCAAGAGCTTCTACTTCACCTGCTTCATTATAAATCCCTTGTCCCATCTCAAGGACCCATTTTCGCTCGCCTTGGGCCGTCGTGATTTCATATTCATATTTAAAGGGCTGCCTCTTTGCCAGAATCCGTTTCCATTCATTCCAGAGCAGTCTTCGATATTCCGGCGAAATCACTTCATTATATGATAAATCTTTGTTATATAACAAGTTTTCCGCAGTATATCCCGTCAAATTATAGCAGCCGGCAGAAACATACTGCATGGTCCAATCCCTGTCGTAACTGCACCTGTATGCCATGCCCGGAATATGAGAAAGCAGGACGGATTTGCTTCGCTCGCTTTCCTTCAAAGATTTCTCTATTTCTTTTCGCTCTGAAATATCATGCATAAAACAAATATGATTAAATCTGCTGTTATCATGCAAATCAATCTTGGCTACGACAATATTCACCCATACAATCGACCCGTCCGGTCTGATATATCGCTTATCCATGGAATATGAGTTTATTTCGCCTGCCAAAAGTCTTTTAAAATTCTCCAAGTCTTCTTCCACATCGTCTGGGTGGGTAATTTTTTCCCATCCTAAGGCAATTATTTCTTCCTTTGACCTGCCCAAAATTTCCTCAGCCTTGGGATTTACATTGTGATAAACTTCTACATAATTGCTGTTTGGATTTTGGGCGTGTGATATGGTTATCCCTATA
>JAAYOE010000027.1 GCA_012520455.1 Tissierellia bacterium | reverse complement strand
GCAAGAAAATACCAATTAATTACAAATAACCTTAAAAAATCCCCATAGAGGGGATTCTTTGGGTTATTAATATTGTGTTTAATATTTTATGAATTTTGAGCCCATAACTCCGCAAATGGAGCATTTTTCGGGTACTGATTTTTCAATGTTGCCGCAAACAGGGCACAGATAGTAGAATACTTCTTCTGTTTCATCTAAGTTGTCCAAGGCTTCCTGGTATAATTTTGCATGAACTTCTTCTGCCTTCATGGCAAAGGTAAATGCTCCCACTGCTGCCTTATTGCCTTCGGCTTCGGCTATCTTTATAAATTCAGGATACATGCTTTCAAATTCATATGTTTCACCGGCTTTTGCATCTACTAAGTTGTCAGCCGTCTTTCCTACCTTACCTGCCAATTCATATTCTTTTTTGGCGTGGAGTTTTTCGGCGTCGGCAGCAGCTCTAAAGAGTTTTGCCGCATTGAGCTTTCCTTCTTTTTCTGCCACAGCAGCATATATTTGGTATTTTCTTGCAGCTTGTGATTCTCCTGCAAATGCAGCCATTAAGTTTTCAAGTGTTTTGTTTTCCATAATAATTCCTCCAATTTAATTTTATATTTTTGAAAGGCATCCGGAACAGATACCCTTAAAATAAACTGTTTTTTCGTTGATTTCAAAATTATCCAAGCGGTCTGCAGCAAGCGCATCCATATTTATATCAAAGTCATAGATTTTACCGCATTTACTGCACTTAAAATGACCGTGATTATCCGTAACACCATCAAATCGCGCTTCATTTTCATCTATTATCAATGACTTTATGATATTTAACTCCGATAAGTAGTTTAATGTATTATAGATTGTGGTTTTAGATAAAGATGGTACTTCTTTTTTAAGAGCACTATAGATTTCCTCAACCGTAGGATGAGTTTTGGCGTTGTATAAGTATTCCAATATCTTCAGCCTTTGATGGGTCAGGCGTATATTTTTCTTTTTTAATTCGTTTGATAGTTCGTTCAATGTTTTCATACTTGACCTCTTTTATAATCATTTTTTCTTTGTAATGATTACAATATAATAATACTAGATAGTTTTTAGGATGTCAAGACAAAAATAAAAAAAATAAAAAGGCAGAATATCCATGACCGAATATCTGCCTTTTATTTTAAATATTATCCTCTTTATCTTCCTTATCCTTGAATGTATTATTCAATTCATACTGCATATAACTGTTTTTATCGGCTAAATCACTGCTTGAGTTAAATATTGCATCATCATTTTCGTCTTTGCGAACATTTCTGAAGCTGCTGTAATCATTCTTCATTTGCTGATATTTATGATTCATGTCTTCGTATTTATTTCTTAATTCCTTCTGGCCTTCCTGCTTTTGCTGCAGCTGCCAGTTTCGCATTTGCTTTTCGACATTTTTATACTCTTTCATGGTATCATCCTTTCATAAAGATTATTAATGATATTATTTGTTCATCCCAAAATTTTATTACAAAATAAAAATAACCTTTTATGTCATACTGAGTATATGTAAGGTTTACATAATTAAAATTATGTAAACCTATTATGTGTGCTCTAATCATTGATAATCAGTAAGGGGTTTACATAAATATTTTTATGTAAACCATGGGAAAAAGGAGGGTTTACATAAATAAATTATGTAAACCAAAATGCAGGTCAAATAAATAAGGAATATCAATACTTAAATGAAAAAGGTTTACATAATTATTTTTATGTAAACCTGTTGTCATTATTTGTTTTTTTTACAGTATTTTAATGATTTCTTGGAGTTATTTGAGGAAATGCATAGTGGTTTACATAAATTTATTTATGTAAAGCGATTGTCGTTATTTGGTCTTTTTAAAGTATTTTCATAATTTTTTGGTGTTATTTGACGAAATGCAAAATGGTTTACATAATTATTTTTATGTAAACCTGTTGTCATTATTTAGTTTTCTTTGGAATATAAATCTTGAAAAATCTATCTCCATGATGAAGATGCTGGCAACCATCAGGGCAGCACCTATATAAGACTGGAGGGAGAGAACCTCCTTTGCAAGAACAAAGGCTACGATTCCGGCAAAAACAGTTTCCATAGAGAATATTATACCCACATGAGATGCTTCAGTATATTTTTGAGCCACGCACTGAACAATAAATGCCACTCCGGTACAGAATATCGATAAAAACAAAACCGACCCCCAATATTTGGGCTGAGTTGGAAAATGAGGAGTTTCAAATATAAAAGCTAATATTAAAGTGAATACTCCGGTGGTCCCTAGCTGCAAAACTCCTAAATGAAAGGCATTCACGTCTTCAAATGTTACCGCCTTCTCCGTTATCAACAAGTGTGCCGCATAAGCCACCGCACACATGATGCATAAGAGGTCCCCCGCTAAATTGTCATAGTTAATGGAAAAATCATCTTTTAATGTCAACAGAGCTATGCCTGCAAAGCTCATCAGTATTACAAGGGCCTGCTTTTTGCCGGGCAGTTTCTTATAAATTATTGCTGATATTATAGGAGTAAAAATCACGGTAAGGCCGCATAAGAAGCCTACATTGGACAAGGAGGTATAAAGGGTGCCGAAGGTTGCCCCCAGGTAAACCAATACCAGTACCCCTCCCAAAATGAGACTGAATTTAAAGGTGCGTTTTGAAATATTCTTCAATTTTGGAAAAGCCAGCATTAGAGCAACTGCAAATGCTATTAAAAACCTGTTTGAATTTAAGGTGAATGGCCCCATATCCTCTAAACTCAAATCAGTTAAGTAATATGAAATACCCCATCCTAATGTTACCATCAACAAGGCTAAATCTGCCTTTAGTTTTGTCATAATAAGCGTCCCCTTTTTTATTTCATCCTCTATTTTATTACAAGTTCTTAAATTAAGCAATGAAATAAAAAAGAGATTCTTCGAGCTAAAGCTCTCAGAATGACAGTTTGTGAGTTATTCATAACAATGACACCTTGCGGGTTATTCATAGCAATGACACCCT
>JAAYOE010000026.1 GCA_012520455.1 Tissierellia bacterium | reverse complement strand
TACTCTCATGTATGAAGTTATGGTAGGAACTCTTATTTTTAAACCTTTAAAATCCTGAAAATTGTTTAAAGGCTTCTTGCAAGCCACATTCCTGTTTAAGCCATCTATTACGGTTACTAACCTGTATAAGGTGCCCTCGTCACCGAATAAACCTGTTGTCTTTCTATGGATAACATCATATATGCAACTGAAGATATCAGCAGCAATGCAAAGAATGCGCCTAACACTATCATGGCTATAATATTTATCACCTTATGGTATTTAGGCTTGAAGAACTTCCTTACGAAAAAATCTACGCGCAGAAGTCCCCCATTTCTAAAACTATAACTGGCTCCGACAAAAGTCATCCATATCATCATCCACTTAGCTACTTCCTCAGTCCAAGTATAAGGATGTCCTGCTAATCTTGTGACAACTTCAATGAGGACAACAATAACCATGATGCAGAAAAGGGCAACTCCGATTATTAGTTCAACCGGGGTTTTTTTCTTCACTTTATTATTATTAACAGCCAAACTATCACCTACTTTATTGAATTAATTACATCTAAAATTGCATCACGCAATGTTGCAACTGCAAAATCCATATCTTCTTCTTCTATTACAAAGGGGGGCGACAATTGCAAAGCATCACCTTTAATCCCATCAACCGTTCCGGATATTCCTGAAGCGACTATCAAATTATGCTCGAAACAGTATTTAGTAACCTTTCCGCATACGTTAAAATCTGATTCAAAAGGCTCTCCCCTCTCCTTATCTTTCGAAAACTCAATTCCGATTAACAAGCCAATGCCTCTTATATCACTGACAATCTCTAAATCTCCCAATCCATCCTTTAGTTTTTCAAGGAATATTTTACCTGTTTTTTCAGAGCGGCTTATCAGATCCTTGTCCACAATGTATTTAAGAACCGCGCTTGCTCCTGCACAAGCTATGGGATTACCCGCATATGTAAAGCTGTGCATAAGATTTCTTGTTCCCTTTTCAAATGCATTTACAACATTTTTATGAACGATAACTGCACCTATCCCTCATTATCATACACATATACGCCCTCACCGCGTTCAACGGTTTTATAGTTTTTGTCTAAAGATGAATAGAATACACTTTTCAATTAATGTTCCTCCCTTTCCTATGACAGCAAGTCTAAAGCCATTCAATTATTTTTGGCAATTCTCCTCTTTGCCAGCTTAGCTCCATACTCTATGGCATTCATTAAGCTTTCATGATTAGCGGTGCCTTTGCCTGCTTTCCCGAAAGCAGTGCCATGGTCCACCGATACTCTTATTATTGGAAGGCCTAATGTGATATTTACTCCGCTTACGGTCTCCCATTTCTTACTACCTTCATTCCAAACGAAACCTGTAACTTTCAAAGGAATATGGCCTTGGTCATGGTACATGGCGACAACAATGTCATATTGGCCTCCCTTAGCCTTGGAAAACAGCGTATCAGGAGCAACGGGGCCTTCCACGTTTAACCCTTTTCCTTTTGCTTCCGCTATAGCAGGTGATATTTCTTTTTCTTCTTCCCACCCGAAAAGGCCATTCTCACCTGCATGTGGATTAAGTCCCGCAACCCCGATATGGGGATTGCTTATGCCAAGGTCCTCCATAATTTCATTGGCCAGCTCAATAACCTTGAGAACTCTGTCCTTCTTTACAAGGTCACAGGCTTTCCTTAAAGGAACATGAGTCGATACGTGAACAACCCTCAAAGGTCCGTCTGCAAGCATCATGGTATAGTTCTTCGTGTTTGTGAGATCAGCATAGATTTCAGTATGTCCGCTGTAATGATATCCTGCCTTGTTCATGGCTTCCTTATTTAAAGGGCTCGTTATTGTACCGTCAACTTCATTATTAAGGGCTAACTGAATCGCTTTTTCTACAGCCAGGTAGGCTGCTCTTCCGGACACAGCCTGTACTTTCCCATGCTGCAACTCACTTATATCAACACAATTCAAGTCAATAACATCAATCACACCATATTTAAACTCCGCATCATCGACATTTTTTACGGCTCTTACCTTTAAAGAAGAGTCGGCTATCTTTAATGCTGAATTCATGACGTCGGCATCGCCTACCACAAGGGGTTTGCATATTTCATACACGCTTTTTTCATTTAATGATTTAACAATGATTTCCGGTCCTATACCTGAAGGATCACCCATTGTAATTGCTAATACAGGCAATTCTTTGTTCATTTATGATTACTCCCATCTAATATTTTAAAACCATTAAGGAATTAACAACATCTTCCCCGAAGCTCCGGCAGCTAAAGCTTCAAATGCCTTATCAAAATCCTGCATCTTATATGTTCCTCCGATTACGGGCTCAATGTCAAATTTGCCTGATTTTAGAATATCATTGCACTGCCACCATGTTCTGTACATCTCACGCCCTGTCACTCCGTTAATTTTAGCTTCCTTATAGATAACAGCATCTGTTAAGTTTAACTTAACATCACCGTTCGGAAGACCTACTAATGTATATCTTCCTCCTTTTTTGAGGGCATCGAATGATTTTGCTATAACAAATTCGTTGCCGGTGTAATCGATGACTACGTCAACACCTTGTCCCCTGGTATCATCCAAAATAATTTTTACGTAATCTTCATCTTTTGAGTTAATTATGACATTCGCACCCATTTTCTTCGCCACTTCCAATTTATCATCAAAAATATCTATCGCATAAATTTTAGCAGCTCCGGAAGCATAAGCAGCGCCAACTGCCATCAAGCCTATAGGGCCACATCCTAAAATGAGTACTGTCTTCCCGCCGATTTCACCGGATAAAACACCATGAACAGCCACTCCCATAGGTTCTAAAAGTGCCCCTTTTTCATAACTTATATCATCATCCAAAAGCCAGACGCAATCTTGGGGAATTGCAGCATATTCGCTGAATGCTCCCGGAGTATGCACACCTACTATCTTCATATTTTCGCATATATGCTGATTACCTGTCTGACATTGGTAACATTTGTTGCAGGGAATATGTGTTTCGCCTGCTATTCTGTCACCAACCTTAAATTTCTTAACAGCACTTCCTACTTTAACTATATCTCCCGAAAATTCATGGCCAAAAACCATGGGAAGTTTTAATCTGTCTTCAGCCCATTTCGTCCAATTATATATGTGAATATCTGTACCGCAAATTGCTGTCGCTCTTACCCTTACCAACACATCATTATCAGTAATTTCCGGGATAGGCAGATCCTCTCTGAAAACTGCACCCATCGTTTTATTTTCTTTAACTATGCCTTTCATTACCTTATCCATATTACTCTCCTTCTAAATATTTTTTATATATTCCATTATTTTTATAAAAACATTATCTGTACCAAAACCACCTGACTTTGTGACTATGAGAATTCCATCCGCATCACCTCCGACAATTTTTCCGATAGGGATTCCGGGTTCTATCTCATCTATCAATTCGATACCTTGAGCTTTCAATGACTCACAAATCTGCATTGATGTATCTCCGCTGGTTGAAACAATATACTTCAAATTAACAAGCTTGTTTAACTGTTTTACAATTTCTCCCAGTGTTTTTACTATTTTCTGTGACTTCATAACTTCATTTGAATCTTGCTTTAAACTTTCTTCAAATTCATTTTCGTCCTCTATAGAAGTTTTTAATATTACTAATTTTTTGCCTTTGGATATGTAGCCGGCCACTTCATCTATTATGCTATTGATAACATCCTCCTGGTTACCATCGATAATTTCATCCACCTTAACATGAAAAACCGGCAAGTTATATGCTTCTTTAATATTGTTTGTCTGGGACAAGGTGGCTTTGTTTCTTGTACCTACCACCAATAAAGTTATTCCGCCTTCATTAACATAATCAATTTCTGTCATCTTGGGACTTATTATTGCCAGTTGTTGTGCAAGGCCTGCAGAACCGCAAAAAACAATTTTTTTGTTGATTTTTTTATAAACCTCAGCAATAATCTTTAAATCACCATCATTTATCGCGTCAGCCAAAAAAACATTGACTCCTTCTTTCAGCCTTGATTCAATGTATGATATGAGCTGGTCCGTTCCTTTTCGTACTGTATCTATGGATATATTCTCTATTGGTCTGTTTAGCTCTTTTTGGATTAAGTCTGTTACATTTATTATGCTTTTCCCCAATTCTCCGTTCCCATCCAGCATATATGAATATCCATTCTTTACAACCCTGCCGTTTGCAGGAAAGCTTGGAGCAGCCAATGTTATGTCCGGATTTACCGCATCTAAAACGGCTTCTATTTCGGTACCAATATTCCCTCTAAACACTGAATCCATTTTTTTATATATGTACTCATACTCAATATCATTAAACCTATTGGCAATATCAAATACTTTTGTGTAACCGGATTTCATATCTAAAATCCTCGAATCGGCATTAATCGATACAACGTCATATTTTTTTATATCATTCATATTAAAATCAGAATTAACCTTGACTATAGTTTTATAACCGTTTTTTTTATATTGAACACCCGTATCGTTAGCACCAGTTAAGTCATCTGCTATTAATGCAATCACAACTCATGCCTCCATTATAGATATTAATTCTTGCTGACATCTTACAAGCAAAATCTGCGCCAAAGTTTGTATATTGATTAATAACATTGAATTTTTCACATTCTTTATAAATCCTGCATAATTCCTATAAATTTATCCTTTGCATAACGCAACATTTAAGCCTTGCAAAAAAAATACAATGATGCGATTTGCAACATTGTATTATTTTTTATTGATTTTCCTCCATAAAGTACTCCTGTCAATTTCCAATATTTCCGATGCTCTTTTAACATTGTTGTTTTCCTTGCTTAATACGTGTTTTATGTACTCGTCATTAAGCTTTTTTAGACTGACCCCGTAATCGATGTTAAAGTAATGACTATTATACCTTTCAGCTGCCTGATTAATATTTTCATCATCGACTATAATATCTTCTATGTTGATTTCATCACCTTCACATAGTATAACTGCCTTTTCTACCATGCCTTCAAGCTCT
>JAAYOE010000025.1 GCA_012520455.1 Tissierellia bacterium | reverse complement strand
ACAAGGTTTTTCCGGATATGATGAGGGCCTATTGGAAAAAATTCATGCTCAATGTAGGATTTAATCAGGTTACGGCTGTTACAAGAGCTCCCTACGGCAAGGTGACAAATATTGAAACAAGTTTAACCTTATTCAAGGAAGCGATGTATGAAGTATTGACTATTGCAAAAGCAATGAATATTGATCTGAGAGAAGAAGATATAGACGAATTTGTTGCCTTGATGGATCACTTTGCACCCAACAGCAAAACATCCATGCTGCAAGACGTGGAGGCTAAGAGAAAGACTGAAGTTGATTATTTCGGAGGAACGGTTGTTGAATATGGTAAAAAACTAAATATACCAACGCCTGTTAACCATGTCCTCTATTGCATAATTAAATCAATAGAAACATTGTATTTGGAGGAAACCGGCACCCCAAAGTAAACTAAAAGAATAAAAACAGCTCTATATTTGATTAAGAGCTGTTTTTTCTCTTTGGGATTTCAATATTTACTTATTAGTTTAATATTAGCTGTTGTAGATTTTTTTAATTTTGCCTACCGCTGCAATCCTCTCTTCCGCCATCCTGTCAGCAGCCTTATAGGTTGGAATGCCGTCTCTTTTGGCTATTTCGAAGACCTTCTTGCAGGTATCGTAAATTTTCGCAGTGTTTTTCAAGGCGTTTTCCCTGTTGTATTCACGTCCTGATATATCATCGATAATATTAATAACTCCTCCGCTGTTTATTATATAATCCGGTACGTAGAGTATTCCTCTTTCCTCCAGCATGTCCCCGTGTCTTGGCTCGGCTAACTGATTGTTGGCTGCGCCGGCAATAATTCTGCACTTAAACCGGTCAATTGTTTTGTCGTTAATTATGGCCCCTCGGGCACAAGGCGAAAACACATCGCATTCCACCCCGTATATTTCATCCAATCCTACAGCTGTCGCACCAAAATCTGCAACCGCCTTATCAAGTTTTGCCCGGTCTCTGGTGGTTACGATTAGTTTAGCTCCCGCCTTATGCAAGTACTCGGCCAAGCGCCTGCCTACCGCGCCTAAACCTTGAACTGCTATAATTTTTCCGGTTAAATCATCACTACCGTAAACTTCATTGAGAGCTGCCTGTATTCCTTTATATACTCCAAATGCCGTCACCGGTGAAGGGTTGCCGCTTCCTGTCTCCAAACCCACGATATAGTCCGTTTCACAATGTATGTATGAAGCATCTTCCTGGGTTGCATTCATATCTTCTCCTGTTATGTACCTGCCTTTTAACCCTTCTACAAATCTGCCAAAAGCCCTGAACAAGGCTTCACTCTTAATCTTCTTAGGGTCTCCTATAATAACGGCCTTTCCGCCTCCAAGGTCCAATCCGGCAGCTGCATTTTTATATGTCATGCCCTTAGCTAATCTCAGTGCATCTTCAATTGCTTCTTCATCGCTGTCATATTCGCAGATTCTTGTTCCTCCCAATGCAGGCCCTAAGGTAGTATCATGAATTGCAATAACTGCCTTTAATCCGGTGCTTTTATCCTGGCAAAGGATTAATTGTTCGTAATCATATTCTTCCATCTTCTTAAATATATCCATTTAATCTGCCTCCTCATAAGCATCTTTTCCTTAGCTTCTATTATATTGGGTAACCTGTGTTTGGTCAAGGGAGGCCAATCTTGCAATCAACCGGTATTGTGGTATAATAAACTGAATGCAATATAGTAAAATTTAATTATCCATACTGTGTATTGGGAGTGTAATAATGAAGAAAATAGTATGTCTTGGCGATAGCTTAACCTATGGATATGGAGTCAGCAGGTCAAAGGTTTGGACTAAGTTAGCAGAAGACAAGCTGCATATTGAAATCATAAACGAAGGAATATGCGGTGATACCTCAGGCGGCATGGTCAGCAGGTTTCATAATTCAGTCTGCCTGCAAAAGCCGAATGCAGTCCATATAATGGGGGGCGTCAATGATTTTATAGTGGGAGCAGGTATGGGGCCGGTAAAATCAAATATGATGGCAATGGTTCATCAGGCTGCAGCTAAGTTTATCAGACCGATAATCGGCATACCGACTAAAATAGATGAAGGAAATGTAAGGCAGGACTGGGCTGAATTTGCTGATTTCAGCAGGGTTGCAGAAGAACTCCATGCATACCGCAAGTGGCTTATAGAACTTTGTAATACTTTTAATATTAAATACATTGACTATTACACCGAATTTGACAGATTAAGGAGCACGGAAGAGGTGTATATAGATGGTCTCCATCTGAATAACAGAGGTAACGAAATAATGGCAGAGATTTTCTGCCACAGCATACTATCCGGTGACAGGCATCAGTAAGTTAAGGTGCCAGGTACCAATAAGTTACTATTAAGTTATAGGGTGGTCAGCATTTCAGAAACCTTTTTGAAATCCTCCCATGCCTCCTTCTTAGAGGCTTGATTTCTCAACAAATAAGACGGGTGATAAGTGGGCATGAAGTAAAAATTACCCTTTCTTACAAATTGACCCCTCTGCAGGCTTATTTTAAAATTTTCATCTATCAGTTTCTTGGAAGATACTGCTCCAAGGCAGACTATAATTTTTGGGTTGATTAATTTTACCTGCCATCTTAAAAAATCCAGGCAAGCTTGGCATTCATCGTCTAAGGGGTTTCTGTTTTCCGGAGGCCTGCATTTTACAACATTTGCTATGTATACATCACTTCGTTTCAAATGAATTGCTTTAATCATCTTGTCAAGAAGCTGACCTGCCCTGCCGACAAAGGGCCTGCCTTGAATATCCTCGTAATAGCCGGGACCCTCTCCCACAAACATAATATCGGCATGCTCGTTTCCTTCACCAAAGACTACATTCGTTCTTGTTGAAGCCAAGCGGCACTTGTGGCATTTAAGGCAATATTTTTTCAGCTCGTCCATTGTATACATGCAAAACCTCCAAATGATGAGATCCTTCGCATTCGCTCAGGATGACAAAGAATATTTTCTGAAGTATAACATTCAACTATATTATAATAAAGATTATAGACTTGTGCAATAAAAAAGGTGCCAGGACCCCCGGATGTGAACGGGTAGGCATGGCACCCGGGCAGGTTCGCAGATGCCAAATAGTCTCATTGAAAATATTGGTGAGACAAGGTATAATATCTGAAGAAACATTTTCATAAGCCAGTAAACAAAAAATAGGCGTATAATTAATCGAGTGACGAATTTTGAGAAAATTTTATGAGTTTTCATAACGAGAGGTGTTATAATTGGACGATATAGGTTTTAAGGAATTATTTTATGACAGCGACTTGATTTTAATAATTGACAAAAATGGAAAAGTCTTGTATTACAACGACTATGACGATAATTTAAATATGCTGAAGAAAGAAAATGTCATTGGGCGTTCAATATTTGAATTATACCCCTTTTTTACGAGAAATGACTTTACCGTCTTTAAGGCCATGGACAGGAAAGAGCCGATTTTGAACGAATATCAAAGCTTTATTGTTGGCGGCAGAAAAATGAACTGTATTAATAATGCATTTCCCCTTATAAATGAAACCGGTGTTATCGGCGGTATCGTAATATCCGTAGAATTATCAAACAAGTCTGAAAAAAAGAAAATCAAGAAAGCTAGTTCCAGGTTTGGCTTTGAAGACATAATAACAGTAGACCCCAAATTTAAAAAGAGCTTGGAGATATTGAAAAAGGTTTCCAAGAATGATTCAAACGTTCTGATAATGGGGGATACAGGGACAGGCAAGGAATTGATAGCTCATTCCATTCACACCAACAGCAGCAGGCGGAATAAACCCTTTGTGATTCAAAATTGTGCGGCCATACCAAGCTCAATAATGGAAAGCATCTTATTTGGAACTTCCAAGGGCAGCTTTACGGGGGCTATAGACAAGGAAGGCTTGTTTGAATCAGCCAATGGGGGCACTATTTTCCTTGATGAAATAAACTCAATACCCTATGACTTGCAAAGCAAGCTCCTGCGAACCTTAGAGAATAAAAGCGTCATGAGAATCGGTGAGAATATCGAAAGAGAAATAGACATAAGGATTATAGCATCAACAAATGAGGACCTGGCCAAGAAGGTTGAGAAAGGCGAGTTCAGAGCAGATTTATTTTACAGATTAAACGTAATAAGCTTCAGGGTACCTCCCCTTAAAGAGAGGAAAGATGACATTAAGGTTTTGGTAGATTACTATATCAGTCATTTCAATTCAATTTTAAATAAAAACATCATGGGAATATCTAACGAAGCGATGGCAATTCTCAACAATTATGAGTGGAAAGGAAATGTCAGAGAACTGAAAAATGTCATAGAGTATGCATTGAATTTCTCTGAAGAAGGAATCATCAAGAAGGAAAATCTCCCTCAATACTTGCTGGAAAACGGGCATGAGGACAAAAAGCAAATGACAATAGACAATTCATTAACATCCATGGTAGACAATTACGAGTGCAAAATAATTAAGGATGCCTTGGAAGCAAGTAAATACAACGTTCTTAAAACAGCAGACATGCTGAACATACCGAGGCAGACCTTGTATTATAAGCTAAAAAAATATAATCTAAAACAATAGATTTTATGAAAATTGGTCACCTATTGTTAATGAATAGGTGGCCGATTTTTTTATTTAAGCTGATATTTTAACGAAAACAAACGTTTTTCTTTTTGGCACGGATTATGCATGATATATGGGTGAAATTTGATATGATACTATCTTTAAGGCAGTTTGGAATAATAATTCACGGCAGATAAATAATAGAACGAAGGAGGTAACAATGATTGTACAACAATTGGTTAACGGCTTAACCATAGGATCTATTTATGCAATGGTGGCATTAGGGTATACGCTTGCATATGGAATTTTAGGCCTTATAAACTTTGCTCACGGAGACGTTTATATGGTTGGCGCTTTTGTAGCTTACTTTTGCATTACCTTTTTAAAGCTCAATATAATCGCTTCATTTATCATATCTTTGGCGGTATCCGGTATCTTAGGAGCTTTGATTGAATTTACCGCTTTCAGGTCAATCAGATCCGGTTCAAGGAGTTCCCAGCTGATTAGTGCTATAGGAGTTTCCATTATCCTGCAAAATGCTGTGATGCTAACCATGGGCTCTGACACCAAGCCCTTTCCAAAGGTAATGAATACTAAAGTATATGAATTTACAAATTTAACAATATCTTCGACACAAATATTAATAATGTTAGTGGCTTTGATTTTCATGGTAATGCTGTATATCCTCATATACAAAACAAGAATCGGAATAGCCATGAGGTCAACGGCACAAGATGCAGCTATGACCAGCTTGATGGGAATAAACGTAAACAAGGTTATTTCAATCACATTTTCCATTGGTGCGGTATTCGGTGCAGCTGCAGGAATACTTGTAGGCATATATTACAATTCCATAGTATTCAATATGGGCTCTTCCATGGGGCTAAAAGCTTTTGTTGCTGCTGTCTTGGGCGGTATAGGCAACATACCGGGAACAATGTTAGGGGGGATAGTCTTAGGTTT
>JAAYOE010000024.1 GCA_012520455.1 Tissierellia bacterium | reverse complement strand
GCATGAAGGGTCACTATCATATCAACCTTATTTTTATATTCAAAGTCACGTATGTCTCCATACATGAATCTAAGATTTTCAAAATTGAGTTTCTTAGCTGTTTCGTTGCAAAAATCTATAACTTCTTTTTTTAAATCAAGGCCTGTGATCTTTACCTTTATTTTTCTGATATTGTAGAAATAATAATACAAGGCAAAGGTAAGATATGCTTTTCCGCAGCCGAAATCTATGACGGTAAATCCATCCCTGATATCTTTACCTGCTAAGGAGTCATCGACAATTTCAAGGAATTTATTGATTTGTTTGAATTTATCATACTTTTTGGCATAAACCTTCCCGTCCTTGTTCATGACCCCTAAGATTATGAGGAAGTCACAAGGCTGGTTTTCACTTATCATGTATTGTTTTTCCTTGTTGTGGGCTTCTGCTTTTAACTTCTTTGTCGGCTCCTTGCGGTTAATTTTTACATTGCCTTTCTTGCTGACCAAAACCTGATAATCCGCATCTGAAGTAAAAAAGTTTATATTCCGGTATTCATTCACCAGCCCAAGAAACACATCATAAGCATCCTCATAGGTTAAGTTTTCGTGAAATACCCGGGTGTCGGCAAACTTCTCCAACTGGAGGTAATTTTTGCCCCTCAGCAAAATTGCCCTTGCGGTTATCTTTTTGTATTGGGACTTAAGCCTTGGGCTTGTAAAAATACCGTATATAAACTTGTTCTCACTTAAACTGTTTTTAATAATCTCTTCAATATTCAAAACTTCTCCTTTAGATGACAAGGGGACGGGGGTAGTGTCATCATTTGATAATGGGACAAACCACCTTTAAGAACGAAAAGAACCGTCCCCAAAAACAAAAATTTATTTGTAGCTGCTTTTTAAGGGTACTATCCGGTTAAATACCAGGTGGTCCTCACTTGTATCCCTGTCAATCATAAAATACCCGTGTCTCAGAAACTGGAACCTGTCTCCGGGCTTGCATTCTTTCATCGAGGGTTCAACCTTGCAGTTCTTTAATACAATTTTAGATTTGGGATTTAATTTTTCCAAGAAGTTGGTCTTGTCGTAATCCTCATCTTCCATCATGTAGTCATAAAGTCTCACTTCCGCATCAATACAATGCTTTGCTGATATCCAGTGAAGTGTTCCCTTTACTTTCCTCCCGGTAAAGCCTGACCCGCTCTTTGTTTCAGGATCGTAGGTACAGTGAACTTCAGTGACGTTACCTTCTTCGTCCCTTACAAAATCAACACATTTTACGAAATAAGCATTCCTCAGCCTCACTTCGTTGCCGGGGAAGAGCCTGAAATATTTCTTCGGTGGAAATTCCATAAAATCTTCTCTTTCGATATACACTTCTCTTGTAAATGGAATCATCCGGGTGCCCATATCCGGATTATCGGGGTTGATTTCCGTTTCAACATATTCAACCTTATCCTCGGGATAATTGGTTATTATGAGTTTTATAGGGTCTAAAACGGCCATTGTTCTCGGTGCCTTAGGTCCTAAATCATCTCTTATGGCAAATTCAAGCATAGATATGTCAACCACACTTTGAGCCTTTGAAACTCCTATGGCTTCGCAGAAATTGTGTATGGACTCGGGAGTGTAGCCCCTTCTTCTGAGTCCTGCAATCGTAGGCATACGGGGATCGTCCCAGCCGTCCACATATCCTTCTTCAACCATTTGCTTCAAATATCTCTTGCCCATCATAGTCTTTGATAAGAACAATTTGGCGAATTCTATCTGTTTTGTGGGAGCATCCTTAAAATCATCGATATTATTCAGCACCCAGTCATAGAATGGCCTGTGATCTTCAAATTCCAAAGTGCATATTGAATGGGTTATGCCTTCTATGGCATCCTCCAAGGGATGGGCAAAGTCATACATGGGATAAATGCACCATTCATCCCCCGTGTTGTGGTGAGTTTCATGCAGGATGCGGAAAATAACAGGATCTCTCATATTGATGTTGGGGCTGGCCATATCGATTTTAGCCCTTAATACCCTCTCGCCGTCCTGAAATTCTCCCTTTTTCATTCTTTCAAACAGGTCTAAGTTTTCTTCCACGGACCTGTTTCTGTAGGGGCTTTCCTTGCCCGGCTCCGTTAAGGTTCCCCTGTATTCCCGTATTTCATCTGCAGATAAATCATCCACATAGGCTAATCCCTTTTTAATCAGTTCAACTGCATAATCGTACATTTGCCCGAAGTAATCCGATGCATAAAAAATTCTTTCTTCCCAATCGGGGCAAAGCCACTTGACATCCTCGATAATTGATTCTACGTATGTATCGTCTTCCTTGGTGGGATTTGTATCATCAAATCTCAAATTAAATAAACCCTTGTATTTTTTGGCTAATCCGTAATTCAGACATATGGACTTGGCATGGCCTACATGCAGATAGCCGTTAGGCTCCGGAGGAAATCTTGTATGTACCCTGTTCCCGTAAGTGCCTTTTTCCAGGTCCTCGTTAATTATCTTTTGAATGAAATTAACCGATTCCCTGTTATCTTTTTCGTTGTAATATTCGCTCATCTTTCCCTCCTGTAATTGTTTTTTTTATCTATCGCAGTAAGCGTAAATAATTACCTGTTAATATGTAATTATAATTAAAGAATGGGCATAATTCAAGCTATTTATTTTAAAAGGGACGGCAGTGCCGTCCCCTCTATGAACAAGTGTTTATGACTATTTGCTGTAATCGTAGAACCCTTTGCCGGTTTTTCTTCCTAGCAGGTTTGCTCTCACCATTTTGCGGAGCAAGGGATGAGGTCTGTATTTAGGATCTCCGAATTCATTGTAGAGTACTTCCATAATTGCAAGGCAGACATCAAGTCCCACCAAATCCCCCAATTCCAAGGGTCCCATGGGATGGTTTGCACCTAATTTCATCGCTGTGTCAATTTCTTCAGCAGTGGCAACTCCGTCTGCTAATATGCCTATACCTTCATTAATCATCGGAATCAGGATTCTGTTAACTACAAAACCCGGTGCTTCTTCAACACTTACAGGGGTTTTCCCTATTTTTTTAGCTAATTCAATTACTGCTGCATGAGTTTCTTCATCAGTAAGCTTGCCCTTAATTACTTCAACCAATTTCATGACAGGAACAGGATTAAAGAAATGCAACCCTATTATTCTGCCGGGATTTTTTGATTTTGCAGCAATTTCAGTGATAGATAAGGATGATGTATTTGTCGATAATATTGCCCCTTCCTTAGCTGCAGCTTCAATATCGGCAAACATCAGGTGTTTTGTTTCCATGTCCTCAGCAACCGCTTCAATAAATAAATCCGCATCCCCGCATTCTTCATATACAGTGGTTTTTGTAATGTTTGCCATTGTTTCATCCATTTTGGCTTGTTCCATTCTGCCCTTGGCAACTAATTTCTGAAGACCCTTCCCGATTGTTTCCTCTAAAGTATCAAATGTTTTTCCCGGTCTGCCTTTCACTATAACCGGATACCCCGCTTGAGCAAATGTTTGTACAATGCCTTTAGCCATTACGCCCGTTCCGACTACGCAAATCTTTTTAATTTCCATTTTATCCTCCTAATAAATTTTTTTGCCTGGTCATATTATAACATTAGAGATGAAAATAAATCAAGGGATTTTATGATGGTTTTGATAAAAGTTTAACATAATAAATGCACATTATTTGTAAATACTAATGCCGGGTGAAGAGATGGTTAAGAAAATTATTATTTTTACAACAAAACTTTTTAATAAAACAATGTCGGACAACATTTTTGCATTGAGCGCTCAACTATCCTACTATTTGGTTTTAAGCGTTTTTCCCTTTCTCATTATGGCAATATCCTTATTGTGCGGCTACAGCGAATACATCTACAATATTCTAAATTCATTATCTGACGTCCTCCCCGAGGAAGTGTACCGCATAATATTCAATACATTGAAATACTCTGTTTCAAGCTGCAGCAAGCCCTATTTGACAACAAGCATGCTTATCATCATATGGTCCGCCGCTTCCGGGAGTGCCGCAATGATTAACGGAATCAATATTGCATACGGATTTAATACAAAAAAGAATTTCCTCTTCTTAAAATTAAGGGGAATCTTGTTTACCTTGGCTTTGATGGTATCAATGCAGGTTGTTTTTGCTGCCATTGTTGCAGGAAGGTCCTTATTAGTATTTGTCAAAAAAATATCTATCTTTCAGGACTATAATATTATACTGATTGACATATTAAGGTTCGCGGTTGCATTTTTTTCAATTTTCATTATTTTATTGGCTGCTTACAAATTTCTGCCCTATGAAAAGGTTAAATTATCATATGCATATCCCGGCGCAATTTTTGCTGCAGGAGGTTCAATAATCGGTTCCTACCTATATTCCCGCTATGCAAGTTCCAAGGTTGTCTTTATTAATTCCATATACGGGAATTTATCCGGAATATTTGTATTCATCATATGGATATATATTTTGTCCATCATTTTTCTCATGGGGGCCGAAGTTAACTACTTTGCATCAAAACAAAAGAAATGACCCTATTCTTTTATGGATTTAAAAATAAAATACCCGGATTTTTTATTTGCCGTTTCACAGTTTCCAAACAAGCTCTCTAATTTTGCCTTGGTGCTTGGTGCCCCTTGTTTCTTTTGAATAACCACATAGAGCTTGCCGCCCTTGTTTAAATGCTCATAAGCACCTTCATAAAAAGAAAATACTACGCTTTTCCCGGCTCTTATGGGGGGATTGGTTATGATAATATCGTAATTCTCCTTAATATTTTCAAAAGCGGAAGAAGCAATTACTTTAACCCTTTCATCCACCTTGTTTTCTTTTGCATTCATCCTTGCCAATTCCAAGGCTCTTTCATTGATATCGCACATTGTAATGAAAGATTTTTTCAGTATTTTGGCTGCAATTATACCCAAGGGTCCGTATCCGCATCCCAAATCTAAAATAGTACCTTGAAAATCCTCGTTTTCCCTCAAAACAGTTTCAATCAAAAGCATGGAGCCAAAATCAACTCCTCTTTTGGAAAATACGCTGTTACTGGTATAAAAACTAAAAACTTCTCTTCCCACATTCCAGTCAAATTTGAATATTTCCTTTTCTGTTGTCGGATTTTCTGTAAAGTATTGTTCCATTTCTCCTCCAAAGCTTTCCAAACTTAGTGACTCAAGTCGCTCATCTCTATTTTATTATAGTACATAATAGCGTACAAATATAGCAACAATTGATATTAAAATAAAAGCAACTCCTGTTTTGTATGGTCTTATATCTAATTCATAAAAATATAAATAAATCAGATTTAAAAACTCTTCATATTCTTTACTTCTTCTTTTTTTTGGAATTAATTGCTAAATAAGTATTATCAAATGTTGTAAAGCCCAAAAATATATTTATTGTAACCCCATTTTTTGATACTGCCATTTCATCATTCGAACATTTTTTATCTATGATATAGCCATTATTATTACTAATATTTTCTATTATATTAATTATATTATCTTAACTTATACCTAATACTTGAAATTCGCTTCCTATTATTATAAACCGAGGTTCCACCCTGTAGATATAAGGAATATAATTATAAATAATATATCAGTATAAATATTATGTCTATTTATTCCAAGCAAAAATGCTGCAGGTAATATATATATAAATAAACCCTTTGTACTTCTTTCGTACAAAGGGTCAGATTTATATCAAAATACAACTTTCCGAATGCTACATCTTAAAGAATCTGATAAGCTCCTTCTCTTATGTTCTAAATTACATAAAAGGTTTTGTCAGAAATCAGTTTAATATAATAATACTAATATGCATATATCATCCTGCCGTATTGAACAGCTACCGGTTTTGATAAAATCCACTGATTGGTTGATGAATCGTCATAATAGAACAAGGCTCCATTTGTGGTATCGACTCCGCTTAATGCTTCTTTTGCGGCTTTGATACATTCTTCATTGGCAGGCCTCTTAATCCAGCCGTTTTCAACCGGTGTGAACTGATAGTAGCCATTGATATTTTGATTGATAACACCCTTGATCGTAGGTGCAAACAGACCGCTTTTCACCCTGTTTACAACAACCGAGCCGACAGCAACCTTAGCTTCATATGGCTGGGTTTCCGTTTCAGCCATTATTAATCTTGCAAGCAAGTCCAATTCCTCGGCAGTATAATCTACTATAGGCGTACTTGCATTCATAGTTTTTTCTTCTTTAACATCTGCCTGTAATGGAATATCCAAAACCTGTCCTACATATATGTAATCTGTCCAAATGTTATTGGCTTGCCTTAAATCAAATAATAAAACATTGTACCTCTTTGATATTTTATATAAGGTATCTCCGGCCCGGACTGTGTATTTTACATCCGGAATATTGATGACTTGTCCGACATTTAAATCATAACTTTTTAAATTGTTGGCTACCATTAAGTTTGACACGCTTGTGTTGTAGGCCATGCTTATTTTGTAGAGTGAATCGCCTTTAACTACTGTATGGGTGGCCGCATATGCGTCTAAATGTATTGACGCAGATAGACCAATAATCAAACCAGTGGTTAATAAAAGAGATTTAAAGTATTTTTTCTTCATTTTCATCCTCCTTACGCCTTCCGGGTTAGTTGACGGATTAGGGCTGAGCTGCCCCGGCTGGTAAAATTGTAATTAAATTTTAATATTGAATCAATGGAAAGACCTTGTAACAAAGGATATATAACACATGGATTGAAATAAATTCTTTGGGCCGGAGGAGTATCTTCCTAAAAAGATGCTGAAATTTCAACATTAATTCAAATAAGCATTTTTTGACAGCTAAATATTAATCTTTTATTAAGTGCATTTAGGCAGGGAAAAACATCCCCTTTGGGCTTGTGGGTCTTGGGTTTTATACCGCAAGAACCGTCCCCTCTGGGTTATCCCCTCTGGATAAAAAAGAGATTCTGATTTTTCAGAATCTCTTGCCTTCCTTGTCTCTAAAATTGACCGGAGATAACCGTTCCCTCTGGGTTAAATTGTCGGCAAGAACGTCCCTTCCGGGTTCGGAGGTGATGACAGTACCCCCGTCCCCTTGTCATCCCTTGTCATTAAAGGGTTTTGATGCAGTTTTCTTTTAGTTTTGCCAGGAATGCTTTCTCTACAGTATCGAATACCTGGTATTCTTTTTCCCCGCCTTTAAGGGTGGGTACATAAAGCTTAACCTTTATTTCATCTTCAACGTCTTCTTTGTATTCTCCATTTAGAAGCTCGGCTAATTTTTTGAACATTTCAAGGTTTGACATGCCTGTCAGGGGTTTTATTGCCTGAACAACATTTCTTACGGTGCCGTCTGCACTTACTATAGTACCGCTGCTCTCGGCAATGCTGCAAAGAGGAAGCAGGTATTCGGCATTGGCTGTAGTTTCATTTTCCATTATATCAAATGCTGCAAAGAATTTAAGCTTATCTACTGCCTCCTTAAGCTCCGGAACATTTCCCAACACATCTTCGCCTATAACCACTAAACCTTTAAGCTCGTTGTTCAGCAAGGCCTTCCTGATTTCTTCTCCCGGTGTTCTGAAGCCAATGTTCCAAGCTCCCTGGCTGTTTACTTTGGCTTTCTGCACTATCAATCCCCTGTGAGGACGCCTGTCGTTTCCTGCCAAAAGGGTTATATCTGCCAATACCTTAAGGGCTGCCTTGGGAACCGTGTTTTCATCTGCAAGGATGATTGGTTTTCTTGCTTTCTTGAAGGCTTCAGCAA
This sequence comes from Tissierellia bacterium, assembly GCA_012520455.1. Taxonomy (GTDB): domain Bacteria; phylum Bacillota; class Clostridia; order Tissierellales; family Sedimentibacteraceae; genus Sedimentibacter. The sequence continues at coordinate 16,152 of JAAYOE010000024.1, read as the reverse complement.
CCTTTAAAGCTTCAGGAAGCACTTCGACCTTGTCCAGTGCCTTAATCAGGTCTTCTCCGTTTTCATAGGAGGTGATTCTTTCTTTCTTTATAAATCCTGTGTCAACCAAGGCCTTCAGCACTCGGGTAAAGAACACTTCATAGTCTGTCAGGTCTGCTTTTGACGCAAAGGATTCTAACTTGGTTTTAATTGTCGATGCAGAAATTATTTTCTTTGTTTCTGACAGTCTTCTGAGCTTCATTCCGGCAGACGGGTGGTGCTCATACAAGTGACCTACGGAAATTATCAAATCCGCATTGTCCAGTTCTTCCATTCCCACGGTAGATTCATTCCTGCCAAGTACTGCTTCTATGCCGGGCTCAGAATCAAGGGTAAATGAACCCTTGTATTTGGTGTTAAGTTCATCTGCCACAGCCTTGATATATTTAAACTCTTCGTTTGTTAACTTAGGTGATACCACAAAGGCTATTTGGTCCTGGCCGTACATGTTTTGTATGCTTCTTAAGCGCTTAGCGGTTTCAAATATTGCAGTATCCAATTCAATTGGTTCATAGTTTCCTTTAATCCTTACCTTTGGCTTAAGGAGCCTCTTTTCATGGTTAATGTGCTCAATGCCGAATTTCCCCTTGCCGCAGGCAGGTATTTCATTTTCCTTGCTTGAAGCAAGATATACCTTGTTGTCCTTGTGCTCATACACTATCTCGCAGCCGACCGAGCAGTAGCTGCACACGGATTTGGTTTTTTCCAGGTTTAGGGGTATTTCTTTCATGTTGTTTCTTCTGTCAAGCCAGGCCCCAACCGGACATACATCAATGCAATGGCCGCATGAAATACAGCTTGTCATCTTTAACTCCTGCTGGAAGGCAGGTGCCACAAAGGTGGCATTTCCTCTTTCCACAAAGCCTAATGCCGATGCTCCCACAACTTCATCACAGGCACGGACACAGAGTCCGCAAAGTACACACTTGTCAACATTCTGTGAAATGAAGGGATGGTCGGTTTCCTTAAATCTTCTTTCGTTTATTGCATGATATTTCTTGGTATCAACTTCATACTTCTTAATATAGTCAACCAACTGGCATTCAAAGTAATCCTTGCAGCCGCACTCAAGGCACCTTTGTCCTTCCCTCACTGCTTCTTCCTCTGTCATAGTGGGAAGTATGGGCTGGAAGTTATGCTTTCTTATTTCAGGCTCCACGGTTCTGTGAGGAACTCTCGGAATTACTTTTTCGTCTTTAAAGTCTTCTTTTGTCACTTCAGTATAAACCAAGGGTATATTCTTGTAAGGAATCATTTCTCCCGCAAGGTAGGTGGTTATAACCCTTGCGGCACGCCCGCCCTGGGCAACTGCTTCTATGGCTATCTTAGGACCGGTTGCGGCGTCTCCTCCCGCAAATACGCCCTCAAGATTTGTTTCAAAGGTACCTTCCTTAATTGCTATGTTTTTCTTTTTACCCAGACCTACCTTAATGTTTCCGCAGTCAACTTCCTGTCCTATTGCCGCAATTATCGTATCGGCTTCAAACTCCACAAACTCGCCTGTCGGGACGGGGCTTTGCCTTCCTGATTCATCCTTTTCACCGAGGACCATCTTTTCACACCTGAGTCCGGTAACCTTGTCACCGTCGCTTAAAACTAAGGAAGGAGCGGATAAGAATGAGAATATCACTCCTTCTTCTTTTGCTTCTTTAATTTCTATCTTTTCGGCAGGCATCTGGTCTTCGCTTCTTCTGTAAACAACCCTTACTTCTTCCGCCCCTAAGCGGATGCTTGTTCTTGCAACGTCCATGGCAGTATTGCCGCCGCCTACCACTATTACCTTCCTGCCTATTTTTACGGGCTTGTTTTCCGCAACCCTTATCAAGAAATCAATCCCGCCGATAACTCCCGGAGTATCTTCTCCTTCGCACCTGAGGGATGAGCTTTTCCAGGCTCCGATTCCCAGGAAGACTGCGTCATATTTGGTCCGCAGGTAGTCCAAGGATATGTCTTCGCCGACTTTGACCCCATAATTGAAGTTTGCCCCCATTTTTTCAATAATGGCAACTTCTGCATCAACCACATTTTTTGGAAGCCTGTATTCGGGAATACCATACCTGAGCATTCCGCCGGGTTTTGGCATTGCTTCGAATACATCTACTTCGTGGCCGTCTACTAAGAGATAATAAGCGGCAGACAGGCCTGCAGGGCCTGCTCCCACAACAGCAACCTTCTTGCCTGTGGCAGGCTTTAATTCGGGAATGTAAGGATTCCCTGTATTTAAGTCATAATCGGCAGCAAATGTCTTTATGCATGCTATTGAAACCGGTTCTTCCACATGCTGCCTGCGGCACGCATCTTCGCAGGGATGGGGACAAACCCTCCCTATGCATGCAGGCAGGGGGAGTTTTTCTTTTATGAGCTTTAATGATTCGATATATTGTTTGTTGGCAACCAAACCCACATATCCCTGAACATCGGTATTAGCCGGACAGTTTAGGGTACAGGGTGCCTTGCAGTCTCCGATATGCTGTGAAACCAAGAGATTAAGGGCGTTGTTTCTTGCCTCAATCACCTTAGGGGTATCCGACCTTACCACTAATCCGTCTGCAACGTAAGTTGCGCATGATCTTGCAATTTTAGGCTGCCCTTCGATTTCAATGATGCAAAGGCCGCACCCGGCATATACTTCCAACCTTTTGTCGAAACACAGGTGGGGGATTTCTATACCGTTTTCTAAAGCTGCTTCCAGTACTGTTTTCCCGGCTTCAGCTGTAATTTCTTTTCCGTTTATGTTAAGTTTTACTAAGGCCATGACCAATCCTCCTTCTTAATTTTTTTGCACAGCGCCAAATCTGCATACGCTGTAGCAATTTCCGCATTTAATACATTTTTCCTGGTCTATTTCATGAGGATTTTTAACAGTTCCAGAAATACAGCCCACAGGACACTTCCTTGCACAAAGGGTGCATCCCGTGCACTTATCCTTGTCAATCTCATAAGTTATCAAGGCTTTGCAATTCTTTGCGGGGCATTTCTTATCCACCACGTGGGCAACATATTCATCCTTAAAATACCTGAGAGTTGCCAGTACGGGGTTTGGAGCTGTTTGTCCAAGTCCGCACAGGGATGAATTCTTTATGCTGTTTGCTAAACTTTCAAGCTCGTCCAAGTCTTCCAAAGTCCCCTTGCCTTGGGTAATTCTTTCAAGTATGGTGAGCATTCTTTTTGTTCCCACCCTGCAGGGAGTGCATTTGCCGCAGGATTCATCGACGATGAAATCTAAGAAGAATCTTGCTATATCAACCATACAGTTATCTTCATCCATCACTATCATTCCGCCGGAGCCCATCATTGACCCAACGGCAGCAAGGTTTTCGTAATCTATGGGGGTATCAAGGTGGTCAGCCGTCAGGCAACCTCCCGAAGGACCTCCTGTTTGGACTGCCTTGAATTTTTTCCCGCCGGGGCAGCCCCCGCCGATGTCATAAATTACTTCTCTCAATGTTGTTCCCATGGGCACTTCCACAAGACCTGTGTTTAAGACCTTGCCCCCTAAGGCAAATATCTTTGTTCCGGGGGATTTTTCCGTACCAAAGCTCTTGAACCATTCAGGTCCCTTTAATATAATCTGGGGTATATTAGCCAGGGTTTCAACATTATTTATTACCGTCGGTTTTCCCCATAAGCCCTTATTAGCCGGGAATGGCGGCTTAACTCTTGCCATGCCTCTGTTTCCTTCAATTGACTGCATCAGTGCAGTTTCTTCTCCGCATACGAAGGCACCTGCGCCAAGTCTTGTTTCTATATCAAAATCAAAACCTGAATTGAATATATTTTTGCCTAAAAGCCCAAGGTCTCTTGCCTGTTTAATGGCTATCTGCAGCCTGTGAACGGCTATGGGATATTCGGCTCTCACGTAAATGAATCCCTTTGTGGCTCCGATTGCATAGCCTGCTATGGCCATTGCTTCCAATACCGCATGAGGGTCTCCTTCAAGAACGCTCCTGTCCATAAATGCACCCGGGTCTCCCTCGTCAGCATTGCATATTATATATTTTTGGTCTGCCTTATTAGGTGCCGCAAAGCTCCATTTGAGTCCTACGGGGAAGCCTGCACCCCCTCTTCCCCTCAGGTTGGAATCCTTCATTACCTGTATAACATCCTGGGGAGTCATTTCCGTCAATACCTTCCCCAAGGCCATGTAACCGTCTCTTGCTATATATTCATTGATGTCCTCAGGATTTATTAAGCCGCAGTTTCTGAGGACCACCCTTTTCTGCTTGCTGTAAAATTGAATATCCTTCAAAGACTTATGGTCTTCGGCATGTTCTACCTGTGCCTTTTCTTTGAATAAATACTTTTCTACTATCCTTCCTTTTAAGAGGTGCTCTTCAACTATTTCGTCAACCTTATCGACACTCATCCTTGAATAGAATGAGCCTTCAGGATAAACTATCATTATGGGGCCTACTTCGCACAGGCCGAAGCACCCGGTAACAACTACCTGGACTTCCTTGTCTAACTTTACTTCCTTTAATTTTTCTTCCAATCTATTTTTAACTTCCCTGGATTTATTGGAAGTACATCCTGTCCCCCCGCATATTAAAACATGAGATCTGAAAATCTTCATGGTCTTACCTCCGTTTTATTATCTGATTATTGGTATTTCTTTAAAATATCGGGTATCTTTTTTGCTTCTAACTTGCCGTACACATCGTCGTCAATGACCATAACGGGAGCCAAGCCGCAGCAGCCTAAACAACGGGTAGCTTCTAAGGTGAAGAGCTTATCCTCAGTGGTTTTGCCGACACTCACTTTCAGTTCTTCGGAGAGCTTGTCCAAAATTTCCTGTGACCCCCTTACATAACATGCTGTTCCAAGACATACTCCTATCTTGTGCTTGCCCTTTTCTTCCGTCGAAAACTGGGTGTAAAAGGTCACTACTCCATATATGTCAGCCAAGGGAATATTTGTTTCATCCGATATAAATTGTTGAACCTCAAGAGGCAAGTAACCAAATATTCCTTGTGCCTTTTGCAATATCTGCATAGTAACACCTTGTGAATTTTTTACTGAATCAATATAGGCTTTTAATTCGGCAAATTCACTTTTTTTTGACTTGAAAAATTCGTTCTGCAATCTGCCAACCTCCATACTTATTAATAGCATCACATAATAGTGATTATATTATTGATGGCTAAAAAAGTCAACAAAAGTGATTTTTATTTATTCTCATGTTAAAATATTCTCATAAAATGGAAAAACCCCCTTGAATCAGGGAGTTTTATTAGTATATCTAAAATCTATTTTATAATTATTAAAATGCCTTCATTGCATTATTCCCAATCGTTCAGGATGGTTAATTTCGTCAAATACAGCTTGTCGTTAATCTTTTTACAATTAATATCATAATTCCTTATAAAGTTGAATTCACCGTCATAACCTCTCATAAGCCAATTTAAATCGGCATTTATCAACAAGCCTTCATCAGTGGGTTCTATCCGATATATGTCATGGACCTTAACATTCATTGCCAGTTCATAGTCCGTTGGGCAGTCCATAACCTTTTTAAGAATATCCAAATCGTTCTTAAGCAAAGGACCGGATTCTATTTTGCTTAAATTTTCTTTAAGCTTGTGCATATCCTTATAACCGTAGAGAAATTCATTCATAAAGATAATCCGCCGGTTCAGCAGATACTCTATGGTAGTCGTTTCTTCATAATATTCATAGCCGTTGATTGAAGTATAAGAAAAAAGCAGCAACAATACCATAATAAGAATAAATCTTTTTTTCATAAGTAATCCCCCCATAGTAAAGAAGTCTTTCTATTATAGGGGGATTAGTCTCTTAATTCTATCAATAATTGTCGCCTTAATAATTAAATTATCAACAAAAATTCAACAAACTTTGATATTTAATTTAGGCTTTTCACACTCTTCCTCTTTTCAATAGTGAAGGGCAGCTCCATGCGGCCTTGCTGAATTTTTTCCCCTTTTATCATTTTAATGAGCATCCTCATGCCTACTGCTCCCACATCGTAGTAAGGTTCACCGATTGTGGTAATTTCGGGTCTTACGAATTTACCCTCCCTGATGTTTCCAAATCCTACAACGGACACATCATCGGGAACCTTTATTCCGTTATCCAAAAAGCTGTCCAAGATGCCGATTGCAATTTCATCGGTGCTGCAAACACAGGCGGTAAAGTCTTTTACTTCGTCTACAACGGATTTTCCCAGTTCATATGCCTGGCTGTGCTTGTTTCCTCCGACAACATAAATCTTTGTATAATCCATTTCGGTATCTTCTATTGCCTTTAAGTATCCTTCAATCTTTTCGTTTTCTACTGTTGTCCTGTCTTCAAAATCCGAGAAATATGCAATTTTCCTATGGCCCTCTTCAATTAAGTACTTTGTTATTTCGTATATTGCAGACTTGCAGTCAATGGTAATGTGGTTCATCTTCTCACGAACGTCCCTGGTGAAAAATACGCAGGGTTTGTTGAAACTTTTCGCCAATTTTATTATTTCATCATCAAATTTGCTACCAACTAAAAACAAGCCTTCTGCCTGCTTCCTGTCCAAGAGCTGGAGATATTTTTCCTGGGTTTCCTTACTGCCGTAGCTGCTGCAAAGAAGAATGTCGTATCCGTACATTTTCCCAATTTCTTCAATTCCTCTCACTATATCCGCAACGTAGCTTTGGGCCAGGTTATTTACTATGACGCCGATCAAATAAGACCTTCTCGTCACAAGACTTCTTGCAACATCATTTGGTTTATATCCTGTTTCTTCTATAACCTTCAACACTCTTTTCCTGACTTCGGGACTGACGGGCTTTGAGTCGTTTATTACCCTTGACACGGTTGATATCGATACTTCCGCAAGCCTGGCAACATCTTTTATCGTTATCATGTCTACCTCCTTATATTAACATTGGTAATGTATTCCTAAATATCATTATATATGTTTTTTGTCCTAAAGGCAAACATTATTTTCCCGTTTTCCCAAAATTATTATTTGTCATCCTGAACACGGCATAATAAAACCCGCATGTGCCGCAAACCCATAATTCACACCCGCACCTAGGCAGGTGGGAGTTCTGTCGGCTGATTCTGGCGTCCCGTCAAAGCGGGCTTGTCATAGGCAGCCGAACTCGAATTCCCTTTTACAATATGTCGGTTGAATTAATAGGTTTCCGAACACCGCAGGCTGTTTATTTAAATGTATTATATCAAATTTATGCACTTATTACAACTTGTTTTTGCCGGTCCTTATGTCCTTAAGAATATTTTAGCCAGTGATTTAGATAATATTCAACTATATTTTTAGATTAAATTGTCCAATTCGTCCCGGTATATGACTTCTTTTTCCATCAGGACCCTTGCAATTCTTTCAACTTTTTCCCTGTTTTCTTCGACTATTTTATACACCTCTTCATATATTTCGGAAGTCAGCTTTTTTACCGAGCTTTCCAATGAAGGCAAGGGTATCCTGAGTTTGTCGGACAGGAGTTGGTAGTTTATGAAGGCATCATCATGCATCCCGTATTTAGAAACATAATCAAGTGCCAGGGAAGTGACCTTTTCTATATCGTTTTGTGCTCCGGCGGTAATGTTATCCCTGCCGAAAAACACTTCCTCAGATGCCCTTCCAGCCATTAAAACGCATAGGTGATTCCTGATTTTCCTCTTGGTCATCACTTCTTCGGTTCCGGGAGTGCTCAGGGTGTACCCTCCTGCTCCCTTGCTTGTAGGAATTACGGAAACACGTATAATCTTGTTTTCCGGAAGCAGGTATCTTGATACATAGGCATGTCCCGCCTCGTGGTAGGAAGTGACGGTTTTTTGCCTTTCGTTATCATAATCCTTTTTTTCAGCTCCCGCCAAGACATCCAAATATGCTTGTTTTATATGCCTGTCCGTAATTTTATCCGAGCCTTCCCTGATAGCAGCCAGGCCTGCCTCATTTATTAAGTTTTCAATCATTGCACCGCTGAAATAAACCGTCAAATCAGCCAATTCATCTATGTTAACATCTTCAGCCCTCATTTTCTTCAAATAAAGCTGTATTATGTCTTTTCTTGCATTTTTGTCAGGCAGCATTATTTCTATCTGCCTGTCAAACCTTCCGGGCCTCAATAAGGCCTTATCCAAGGTATCAATTCTGTTGGTGGCAGCGACCACAAGAGTTCCCGAATCATCGGCAAATCCCGACATTTCGGTCAAGAGCGCATTCAGGGTCCTGTCCCCTTCATCGCTTCCTTTAATGCTGCCTCCTGCCCTTTTCTTTCCGATAGCATCTATTTCATCTATGAAAATTACGCTTTTGCCTGATTTCTTTGCCTTTTTAAAGAGGTTCCTGATCCTTCCGGCCCCAAGGCCTGCATAGACCTGGACGAAATCCGAGCCCGACACCGCATAGAAAGGAACCCCCGCTTCTCCGGCAAGGGCCTTTGCCATCAAGGTCTTGCCTGTTCCGGGTTCCCCGTAAAGAAGGATCCCTTTCGGCATCCTCACATTAAACTTAGTGTATTTTTGCGGATTGTTAATGAAGTCAACCAATTCAAGAAGGCTTTGCTTGGCTTCATAGTTGCCGGCCACATCATCGAAGGTCATGGTTGACGAGCCCATGTATTCGATTTCGCTCAAGCTGCTGATTTCTTTCTGGGCTGAGTTTTTATTTTTGAAGAATATGAAATATAAAAAGATTATGACGCCGATAATGGCTATAACCTGATAGGTTTCCATGATATCCCCCCATTAAGAGTCATCCTGACATTTATATATATTATAGCACGGGGATATACATTTATATATACGCAATAAATAGCTTCAGTTCATTAATTTTCCTTTGTTTCCAACAAACATATGCACTGGGCTCCTATGCCTTCGCCCCTTCCTTCAAAACCTAAATTTTCGGTGGTGGTTGCTTTAATGTTTATCTTTGAAACATCGGTCCTCAGGTCATGGGCTATGTTTTTTTTCATTTCATCAATATAGGGAGACATCTTTGGTTTTTGAGCGATAATTACGGCATCAATGTTGCCTAAGGCAAATCCGTTTTCCTCCATTAATTCATGTACCCTTCTTAACAAAAGGCGGCTGTCTGCATCCTTATAGGCATCATCCGTATCAGGAAACAATTTTCCTATATCTCCCTTGCCCATAGCCCCCAAAAGGCTGTCCATGACGGCATGAAGCAAAACATCCGCATCAGAATGGCCAAGGAGGCCTTTTTCATAAGGGATGGTGACTCCTCCGATTATTAATTTCCTCTTTTCTCCTAAAGCATGTACATCGTACCCGATTCCGACCTTCATATCTGCTCCTTCAATAAATGCTGGCAATGATTTCTGCCAGTCTCAAATCAAGGGGGGTGGTTATTTTTATGTTCTTATACAAGCCCTCGATGGTTTTTACCCTATGACCGTAATATTCCACAATGGATGCATCATCGGTAAACTCTTCATCTTCGGTCACGGCCCTTTCATAGCATTCCCTTATCAAAGAATAGTCGAAAGCTTGAGGTGTTTGGGCTGCCCTTATTCTCTTTCTGTCAAGTGTTTTTACAACCCATCCCTCTTCCGATACTTCCTTTATGGTATCCGTAACTTCAATAACCGGGACGCAGGCCTTGTAAATTGATGCATTTTCTATACAGGTATTTATTAAATTATATGAAATAAAGGGTCTCACCCCGTCGTGAATCAAAACGATATCACAGGTTCTTCGGACCTTTTTCAGGCCCTGATAAACGGATTCGGTCCTTGTTTTTCCGCCGGCTGCCACATGTGATATTTTGCTGTAAAATGGCGAGATTCCGCTTTTTACATATTCCATTTCTTCCTTGTTCACAACAAGGATAATTTCATCTATTTCATTGCTTTTTTCAAATTTATACAAGGTGGTATCCAAAATTGTCCTGCCCGCAATATTCAAATATTGCTTTGGTATTTCAGAATCCATCCTTTTTCCTTTTCCTCCGGCAACTATTATTGCAGCAACGTATTTTTTATTTTCCATATATCCCCCTTTCGAAAACCCTCTGTCATCTTAAGTATGAGTAAAATATCTCATGAGATTCTTCACTTGCGTTCAGAATGACGCCCTGCGGGTTATTCATAGTAATGACAGGACCTGAATTATTCACTGCGTCCAGAATTATGACGTATTATTTATATCACAATAGGCAAATATTCTTTGTAATCACAGTAATTTCTTAATATCCAAATCCTCCAGGGAAACCTCGGGAACTCCCAATTTCCTGGAGGGAATAAACATTCCATGGCAGTCAGACCCTCCCGATATCATTAAATTGTTTTTCCTGCAGAAATCTATATAGTAGTCTCCCCTGCCCCCATTATATGGAGAAAAGCACTCAATTCCGTCTATTCCAAGCTCCAGCCAGAATTTTAATTCTTCCTCCGGCATGAAGGTATTCCTGTAATGATAGGAAGGATGGGCGAGGAATATTTTCCCTCCGCTTTCCTTTGCAACCCGGATAACTTCCTCAGGGCTTTTTAATTCAGCCTTAATCCCCGAGGCATATACATCTTTCAAGTGTTCCGGAATATCCTTGTGGATTCCCTTATCAATCATGTAGTTGGCTGACTTCCAGCCTCCCCTTTTCCTGTTGTTTTCATACCTTTCAAAATCTTCAAAGCTTACATTTTTGTGCTTTTTAGAAATGTATCTTATATAATCGGCATTTGAGCTCAATTTGTTTTGATTGGTCCATTCCATCAAATTTAACAGTCTTGAATCATTTATATCAAAATTATATAAGGTAAGATGGTATTCCCTTCCCTGATGCTCAGCTGATAATTCCACCCCCGGAAGAAAAATTAAATTGTCCTTAGGGTTTAATATTTCTTGCATGTTTTTGATGTTGTCAACACTGTCATGGTCCGTAACAGAAAAAATATGGATTTTGTTTTTTTTCAATTCTTCTTTTAACTCTGCAACATCCCATGTGCCGTCAGAAGCGACGGTGTGTATATGCATGTCAACCTTCTTCATAGTCTGCTTCGTATAAATTAATCATACATTCCTTTCTTAGTATAGGGAATCCTCATGGATTCGAGTATAAAACATGGTTTTTACTTCTTCGAAGTTTTTGGTCTGGGCCATTATCCACATTAGTTTCGTGATAACCGCCTCAATATTCATGTCATAGGCCTGGAGAACATTATATTTTTGAAGAGCCTTAACCCCCACCTCATACAAGGCCATGTCACTCCCTTCAAACATGACCTGGGTAGCAATAACTATGATTTTGCCCTTTTCTATGAGGCCTTCAAGCTTGTGCAAAAAGTTTCTTTTATCTAAAAAAGGAAGTCCTCCGGCACCGTAACTTTCAATTACCAAACCTTCATATTTCTCCCCTATGTAATCAAGCACATCTGTTTCCATTCCGGGAGCCAATTTCAGCAAAAATACGCTGGGATAAATCTTCTTGTAAAACTTAACTTCTTTGTCTATATTATAATTGCTTATATATTTTGTTATCCGCCTGTCATCTATTATTGCCGCTACAGGAAAATTAATGCTTTCAAAAGCACTGTAACTTTTTGACTTTACTTTTCTTGCCCTTGTGCCTATTATTGCCTTGCCGTCAAAGACCACATATACGCCGCTTACACCTTCTTCCGAAGCAAATCTGAAGCTGTCCAAGAGATTTCTCTTGGCATCCGTTATCTCCACATTTATGGGTTTCTGGGCTCCCGTTAAAATTATGGGCTTACTTGAATTTTGAATTAAATATGAAAGGGCAGCCGATGTGTATGCCATTGTGTCAGTCCCGTGGGTTATTACAAATCCGTCATATTTTTCGTAATTTTCCTCTATTGCTTCTGTCATCATGACCCAGTGCTCCGGCTGAATATTTGTGCTGTCGATATTTAAGAGCTGAATAGAATCCGCATCACAATAATTCTTTATTTCGGGAACATAGGCCAAAAGTTCATCAGAGCCGATTTCCGGAACCAGTCCGTACTCTGTTTTTATTGAAGCAATTGTGCCTCCGGTTGCTATCATTAAAATTTTTTTCATCTTACCCTCATTCCTCATCAATTATTTTTTTCATATCCTCCGGCACCGGGCAGGTAACAGTCAGGTCTTCCATTGTAACCGGATGCTTGAATTTCATTTGGTAGCAGTGAAGTGCCTGCCTGTCTATCAATGAGCTGATACTTCCGTACAAGACATCCCCAATTACGGGATGACCGATGTGCTTTAAGTGAACTCTTATTTGATGGGTTCTTCCTGTTATGAGTTTTAACTTGACCAAGGTCATATTATTGAGCAGCTTTTCAGACTTATATTCAGTGATGCATTCCTTGCCCGAAGGATGAACAATACGGATTATATCATCAGGCTCAAGTTTAGCTATGGGAGCATCAATTCTGCCTTCTCCCCTCAGCAAGCCCTCAACTATTGCATAGTAGTATTTTTCAACGGTATTGGATTTCATCTGGTCAGCCAAATGATTGTGGACATAGGGGTTTTTGGCAATTATTACGATGCCTGATGTGTTCATGTCCAGCCTGTTCACAAACCTGACCTTGCGGTTAATATTGTTTCTTTTAAAATAATATGCGACACCGTTTGCAATAGTGTCATCTAAGTGAGACCGGGTAGGGTGGACCACTGTATGGGGTTGTTTATTGACGATTAGGAGGTCATCATCCTCATATATAATGTCTATGGGAATGTCAACTGCCTTGTATTCATCCTCTTCCTCGTCAAACTCTATCGATAACTCATCCCCTGCAAAGATGCTTTTATTTAATTTTACCGGCCTCCCGTTTAATAATATCTTGCCGGTTCGCTCCAATCTCTTGGAAAGCCTTCGGGAGAAATTTAGCTTCTCCATCAATATGGTCTTTACAGTTTTGTCATTTTCTTGTATGGTATATTTAAGGATATTATTAAACATTAAAAACTCCTAAGGTGTCAATGTTATGAACAACCCGAAACTGTCATTCTGAGGGCTTCTGCCCAAAGAATCTAATGAGATCCTTCCCATGCGCTCAGGATGACAAAGCAGGTCCGGTTTATATGTTTATATCTTGTGTTCTTATAATAATATATAAGATTGATAAAGTAAAGGGGATAATCATGAAGGAAAAAGTAATAAACATCGCTGCTAACGATGACTGTTACACAGCCGATATCAAGAGAAAGCTCATTAGAATATTAACCGAAAACGGCTATAAGTATCACGAAGGTTTTAATGAAGATGCGCAACTGAACATTACCGTGGGAGGAGATGGTGCTTTTTTAAAAGCCGTAAGAGAAAGCAACTTTTCCCAAATACCCTTCATAGGGATAAATACCGGAACCCTGGGTTTTTATCCTGAAATTACGCCGGAAGACCTTGAAAATTTCATAATGAATTACCGGGAGGGAAACTATACAATAAACCCCGTAAATTTAATCGAATGTGAAATAATTACCGCTGCCTTGTCCGAAAAAATATATGCGGTAAATGATATAACACTTAAAAGAAAGGATATGAAAACCATCCACCTCAATGTCTACATTGCTTCAAACCACCTGGAAAAAATAAGCGGTGACGGGTTGATTATTTCTTCCCCCCTGGGAAGCTCCGCCTACAGCAAGTCGGCAGGAGGAAGCCTGGTTTATCCTTCACTGAAAACCCTCCAGATAACCCCCTTGTCACCAATAATGTCAAATGCCTACAGGTGTTTGGAATGCAGCATCATAGTACCGCCCGAATTTGAAATTGCAATCTATCCGGAAAGGAGAGAAGATTATTGCTTAGCAATTTTGGCAGACGGTGAAATTTTTGAATATGATGAGATGGAGCATGTGGTTTTCCGCACATCAAAAAAAGTCATTAACCGCCTGTCAACAGGAACATTTAACTACTGGAACGTAATAAAGGAGAAATTCCTGTAAAGGAATTTCTCCTTCTTACATCCTAAGGGTGAACTTGCTCCCTGCATTTACGATACTTTCCACCGTTAAAGAATATTTGTGCTTATCTGCAATCCACTTGGCAATGCTCAGACCCAGCCCCGTGCCGCCTTCCCTGTGCCGTGCCTTATCCGCCCTGTAAAACCTGTCAAATATTCTGTTTAGATCTTTTTCATGAATTCCGATTCCCGTATCTTCAACAATCAGAACCTTTCTGTTTTTATCGGTTTTTAAGGTCACCGTGACCCTGCCTTCTTCCGTATATTTGACGGCATTGTCAACCAATATCACGGCTAACCTTCGCATCTTGTCATAATCGGCTTTTATTATTATATTGTCCTCAATGTCCGTTATCAGCTCGATATTTTTGGTTGCGGCAATCGCCTTCATGGACTGACATACATTTTCCACCACTTCCGAAAAAGAAAACTCAGATATGCTAAGCTGGCCTTCATTGTTGTCAGCCTTGGCAAGAATCAAAAGCTGGTCGATAAGCTTAGCCATGACTCTTGTTTCCGAATATGCATTGTCAAGCCATATTTGATTTTCTTCGACACTACCGTCTTCATCGCTTAAAACCACGTCTAAGTTGGTTTGTATAACGGTAAGAGGAGTCCTCAGCTCATGGGATGCATCCGCCACAAACTCCTTTTGCTTCATCCATGATTCCTTAACGGGAGTCAGTGCCTTGCCGGTGAGGAAATAGCTTAATACAAGCAAAATTACGGTTCCTGCAAGCCCTATTCCTATCAGGACATTTCTTAAGAAGGACCAAAGTATATCTTCATTAACCGTGTTCTGATAAACCTGGACTACCGTCTGACCGGTAAAATCATTGAAATATTTTGTATAAATCCTGTAGTTGTAGGAGCCTATTTTTTTTGTGGTGTATAAATCCTGCCTTTCTTCAAGGGACTTCTGGGCAAGTCCTTTTATTTCATCGGCAACCTTTATGTCCCCCTCATCGGAGAAGATCAGCCTTAGATTCGAATCGTATACGATGTAGCAAGCATCAAGCCTCTTGGCATCCAGGGGATTTCTTTGAAGAAACCTTCTGAATATGGTTCCGTTAAAAAAGTATTCCGCATATTGAGCGTTTTTATAGTTGTAAATTCTCAAAGCTTCCGCCTTCATCAGCTCTCTGTTGCCGTCTTCAAATACAATTTTAGTGAACTGATATATGCCGCAAGCAACAAAAAACATGAAAAGAATTAGTATGATGCCCATGTAGGCGGTTAATTTCAAATGAAGTTTCCTGAACATTATCTCTCCTTAAGCATGTAGCCCACGCCTCTTACGGTTTCAATTTTTACCCTGGTATTCTCAAGTCTCTTTCTTAAATGATGGACATATATTTCAATATTGCTTTCAAGTATATCCGCTTCAAGTCCCCAAATCCTGTCTATAATCTGCTCTCTGGTAAAAACCTGGCGGGGTTTTTTTATGAACATTTCCATAAGCATGGCTTCTTTCAGGGGTATTTTGTATTCATTATCTCCCACATACAAAAGGTAATTTTTAACGTCATACTTAATATCCTCAAATTCATATATTTCGCCTACAAATTCCGTGCTCTTCCTCCTAGCCAAGGCCTTGACCCTGGCAATCAGCTCCTTTGTAGCAAAGGGTTTGACCAGATAATCATCGGCTCCGGATTCGAGGCCGAAAACCCTGTCATCCACCGTATCCTTGGCTGTAAGCATGATTACCGGCGTTTTTATCCCGTCTTTTCTGATTGTTTTTAATATTTGAATCCCATCTACTCCCGGAAGCATTATATCTAAGACTATTACATCATAAATATCCTTGCTTGCAAGAATCAGTCCTTCTTCGCCGTCATTTGCAATATCCACGTCAATTTTTTGCTTATTGAACAAGTAACTCAGGGCCTGGGTGATTTTAACTTCATCCTCAACAATCAATATCCTCAAAGTAAATACCTCCAATATAACGGTCCTCGCCATCCTAAACGCCAAGGATCGTCATTGTAGCTATATTATAATACAAAATACCTTAATATTACATTAATATTATGTATATCATAGTCGTATTAGACAAATATTGTCAAGAAAAAAACCATCAAGACAATGCAGCAGCTGCAAGGTATGTGATGGTCCCTCAAGAAAGGAGAAGTCAGCTCAGGCAGATATTATTCCCTATATCACCTTTAATTAGTTTCAGGAAGCTATTTACCGGTTCCGGTCTTGCAAATACAAATCCTTGTGC
>JAAYOE010000187.1 GCA_012520455.1 Tissierellia bacterium | reverse complement strand
TCGTGAAGCCTTCCTGAACCGTTTGTATCTTCAAAAATATCTGCTAAAACAAAACCTGCTTTCAATTGCCCGCCTATTTGTTCTTCAATCGAATGGGAAAATTCAATCCCCCAATCATTTTCCAAGGAAAGCCGATAAAGCTCTTCATCTTTCAAGGGGTTAAAGGGCAGGCTTCGAACCAGCCTTGTCTCATCATCATCAAAAACAAAATTAATTCCGTTATCTAATCCTGCCAATAATATTCCGCCTTTTTTCAATACCCTGTAGCATTCCTTCCAAACGGGGAGAACATCCTCGATATAGCAATTTGATACGGGATGAAATATCAAATCAAATGTTTCGTCCTCGAAGGGCAGGGGTTTCGTCATATCAGCCCTTACAGTTTTTATCTCGTAATTCTCTCTTTGGGCAACCTCTATCTCACTTGCAATTTGTTTTTCCGAATAATCCAGTACGGTACATTTTGCACCTAAGGCAGCAAAAATGGGCATCTGCTGGCCTCCTCCGCAAGCAAGTCCGAGGATTTGGGCACCATTCATTTCACAAAACCATTCTCTTGGAACAGGATTTGTCGGAGTCAGCAAAACAAACCAATCATCGTTTTTTGCCCTTTCAAACACCTCATGGCTGATGGGTTGGCCCCATTCCCAGCCCTCGCCAATCCATTTGTCAATAATTTTAGAATTCACATCCGTATAAGTTTTTGAGGACGGTTCTTTTCGTTCTCCAAATTCCTTCTCTAATTTTTCCATATTGTTATCCTTTCAATTTTTTATATAAATCGCTGACTGTTGTTGTTGATAGATTACAATGCCAAGCGATTTCCTTTATAGTTCCCACATTCAGTTTTATCAATTCTTCAGCCAATTCTTCTTTTTGATGTTGCTTGATCTGGCCGACATCAGTAAATTGATATTTATTAACAAAATCTTTAGTCACATTATTAATTATGGATTGTTTTCTTTCATTTACTTCTTCTAATGTATCGATATATACAATTCTATCATCTAAATAATGAAAATCAATGAAATTCTTAGTGGAACCAAATAGACCCAATATTTTATTTAGATATACATCACTTATTAAATCTGATTGTCGCTTGAAATAATCATAAGCACTGCTCCATTTATAATCTAACATATTATGCGCAATCCCGGCCTTGATAGGATTGTTGTGTATATATCGCAATACTCCAAATAAATATTTTTCGTCCTCAACTGCTTCACTCCTGAATCTGCCTTGAAAAACATGGCCATATCTGTCCTCAGCCTTATTGTAATACATTGCAAATTTTATATTTAACTTCTTCATAAACGTCGTAAGTTCATAATTACCGGCTTTAACCAATAAATGCAGATGGTTGTTCATGATACAGTATGCAATTAAATTAAAATCTACTTCTTCCCTTATTTCCTTTATCAAATTGACTAAGCGAGATTTATATATCTCTTTTGTAAATATTTTTTCTTTATTAATTCCTCTGACCATCACATGATAAATACCTGTTTTGCTATATACCCTGGGTTGTCTTGGCATAATACCACCTCCCGGCTATAATTTGTAATATTTTACCAATAAAATTAATATAAATCAATCATTGTCAATAAATATTTATTTGGTGACTATTTGGGGACGGTTCTTTTCGTTCTCAAAAAGTCTTTCTTGCCGGGAGTTTTATGGAATTATAG
>JAAYOE010000186.1 GCA_012520455.1 Tissierellia bacterium | reverse complement strand
TATTTCCTCCCAGCAGGAAGAATATGATTCCCAATATTATCAGCCATTCAAGCCAATCGTCACACCTGTCGTCACAGCAAGCAAAATTGGTTGCTTTTACTTCATCTGACATATAATCACCTCTCTTTATTTATAGTTTAATATATGTCAGATGAAAAGATTTGTGATGGTTAATACTTGCAATTTTTTTATTATTTACATGATTTCTAAGGTTGACATAACTTTTTCAACCAGGTCCCCCACATTTAAATTGCTTTCAGACTTTTTGATGTTTTCAAGCTTAGGATTAATTAAGGGGTGGTCAGGCGCAAAAACAGAGCAACAGTCATCATAGGGGAGGATTGAAGTTTCATAGGTGCCTATTTCTCTTGCAATTTCTATTATTTCAGATTTATCCAAGCCGACTAAGGGTTTAAGGACAGGCATTTTGATTGCATCCTCAATTACAGCCATTGATTTCATGGTCTGGCTGGCAACCTGGCCCAAGCTTTCGCCGGTAATCAGCATATCCATTTGGTTTTCCAAGGCTATTTTTTCAGCAATCCTCATCATAAACCGCCTGGCTAATATGGTTGTTTCCTCTTCCCTGCAGAATTCCCTTATGGCCTTGTGTATTTCAAGCATATTGATTGAATACAGTTTTATTCTCCCGCAGTATTCTTCAAGTTTTTCCTTTAATTTAATGACTTTTTCATTAGCTCTTTCAGATGTAAAAGGATAGGTATGAAAGTAAAGGGCATCTATTTCAACCCCCCTTTTTGCAATCATGTAACCTGCCACGGGACTGTCGATTCCGCCGGACAACAAAAGCAGGGCCCTTCCGTTTGAGCCCACCGGAAGGCCTCCAAGGCTTTTGATTCTTTCCGAGGATATGTAACAGGACTTCTTAATATCAATATAAATCTCCACATCCGGAGCATGAACATCAACTTTTACGGACCTGAACTTCTCCAAAACTCTGCCCCCCACCAAAGCATTGAAGTCCATGGATTTTATGGGGAAGCTCTTGTCGGTTCTCTTGGTCTTTATTTTAAATGTCTTTATATCCTTCTTTTCCAAAAGACAGCCGAACAATTCAAGGGTTTTTTCGATGACTACATCTACATCCTTGCTGGTTTTAACTGAAGGGCTGATATTGGATATGCCGAATATCTTTCTTAGCCTTTCAAGAATTTCGTCCATATCCTCTTCATATTGAGTTTCCACATACACCTTGCCGGAATCCTTGTATACGGAAACATCTTTATAATCCTTCAGAGCGTATTTAATCCGGTCGATTAATCTTTGCTCAAAGGACCCCCTGTTTTTTCCTTTTAAAAATAATTCTCCAAAGCTTACTGCAGCTATATTGTACATACTATCCTCTCTTTGTTATCTTTCTTATATCTTTTACAGCTTTTTTTATATTATCAATTACATATTCAACTTCATCGAAGGTATTGAAATGACCCAGGCTGATGCGGATTGCCCCTTGCCGGTATTCCTTTTCAAGGCTGATGGCTTCCAATATCCTGTTATCCCTTGCCTTGGAAGAACATGCAGACCCGGTGGATACATAAATATCCTTCCCCTCCAAATAATGAACCAAGACTTCTCCCGGCACATTTTTAAAGGATACGTTTATAATGTGGGGGGCCCCATCTTCCTTGGTGTTATTGAACCTGATGTCCTCAATCTCTTCTTCTATTCTCTTAATATAGATGTCTCTAAGGTCCCGGAGTTTCTTTACTTCCCGGTCAAAGGAGCCGTACAAGAGGTCACAGGCCTTGCCAAACCCTATAATTCCCGAAGTATTCTCGGTTCCCGACCTAATCCCCCTCTCCTGGCCTCCCCCGAAAACCAAGGGACCTATCTTTAAAGGGCTGCGGATGTACAATCCTCCAACTCCCTTGGGACCGTGGATTTTATGGCTGCTGAAGGATAAGGTATCAATGGGGGTTTTGCGAACATCTATCTTGATTTTACCGTAAGATTGAACCCCGTCCACATGGAATCTGGTATTTTTATTTTTAGTCTTAATCAGGGCAGCTATTTCATTCAAATCTTGGACTGCTCCTATTTCATTGTTAACATGCATTATGGATACTAAAAGGGTCCTATCATCGACCATGTCCCGGAGGTCATCAATATTTATTTTTCCCTTTTCATCCGTATCGAGGTACTTGACGGTGCATTTGCCTTCAAATTGCTTAAAAACATTGTATACTGAGGGATGCTCGATTTTTGTGGTAATAATCTTGTCATCCTCTTTTAGGCTTGACAGATGGCCGAATATTGCAATATTGTTGCTCTCCGTTCCCCCTCCCGTAAAATAAATTTCCTCGGCTCTTGCCCCTATTAATTTAGCTGAAGACTTCCTGGCTTCTTCAATTTTCTTTTCTGCCATAAGTCCCATCCTGTGCAGGGAAGATGGATTACCGTAATAGTTTTCGTTTGCCTCTATTATTTCTTTCAGCACTTCCTCCCTTACCTTTGTTGTTGCGCTGTTATCCAAATATACCAGCATATCTGCCTCTCTCTTTCCATTTTTATTGTTATTTTCAAACTACAGAATTTGGCATAAAATACCATCGTTTTTCGCAGGGTTATATGTCGAAATCTGTAAAAAAAGCTTGCATATGCTATATTAGTTTGCTATAATTATTGTGGTTATCCCCCCCCGATAACCGAATATATTCCCAATACCCCTTTTATGCATATTAATGCTTCACAACAATGGCCACCAGGCCATTTTTGTGTTTTATCGGATTTCTTTCGCAACTTCTTCCAAATAAAGCTCAGACACCCTCTTTACCAGATCATTATCCGGAGAATTATAGACCCTGTCATCAATGGTTTTTACAGGAAGGACATCATTTGACGTTCCGGTTATAAAGGCCCCGTCGAAACCTCCTATCTCATCAAGTCTTATGATTCTTTTTTCGATTTCGATTCCGTTATCCTCACAAAGGCTTATAACCTTGCTCCTCGTAACTCCCAATAAAACCGAAGAATCCGGCGGGGTTATGAGCTTATTCCCCTTTACAAAAAATATATTTGACCTGCTTCCTTCGCTTATTGTGCCGTCATGATTTACCAGGAGGGCTTCAAAAGCATTTTTTTCTTTAATAAGCCTGGTTACTTCATCCCTAAGTTCTTTTTGATACAGCTTAGCATTGGGATTAGACCTTTCCATTTTTAATGTGACGGTATGTATCCCTCGGCGGAATTCTTCTCTTGTAGGATAGTAGCTTTCAATGAAATAAAAGAGGGTAAGGGGTTTTTCATCATACAAATATGAGATTCTGATGTTTAAATTTCTATAAGGGTTTTCTCTTATGAGCAAGTCTATCGAATCCTTGAATTCTTCATAATCCAATCGGCCCTTTATCCTGCTTAATCGGATGCTTTCATTCATTCTGTCGAAATGTTCTTTCAAAAAAACAGGCTTGCCGTCCATGACTCTCACTACTTCATAAATCTTGGCATCAGCAGCTAACATCTCTGTTTCTTCTTTAGTAATTATTCTATTATTCTTTACATTTTTCTCGGACAATATTTTTATCATACAGTCTTCCTTTCAGTGTAAATTATTTTTTATTTCTTCCGGTGAATAAATTCTTTTGTAATGTTTCCAGTGGTCCGGAAAGAGCTTCAAGTATGTATGTTGGCAAAACCTTGAATCTATCAGTAAAACCGTCCCCTTATCCTCTTCAGTCCTTATAACCCTGCCTGCCGATTGGAGGACCTTGTTGAAACCCGGATACTTGTATGCAAAATCATAACCGGCTTTCATTTTATCATCAAAGAAGGCTTTTATTATATTCCTTTCAAAAGAAATCTGGGGTATTCCGGTTCCTATTATAACCGCCCCTATTAATTTATCAAGGGGTAAATCAATTCCTTCGGAAAAAACACCCCCGACAACTGTGAAAACCACCACATTGCGCTCATTTTCAAACCTGTCTGTTATTTCTTTCTGGTCATCTTCCTCTATTCCCCGGCATTGAAGGGTGATGGATGATGTATCATACAAGGTTTCATAGGTTGAATAAACCTTGTTCATAAAATGATAAGAGGGAAAAAACACTAAGTAATTTCCTTTTCTTTCTGTTATCAAGGTATTGATATATTCGCAGGCCTTTTCGATATTTGAATCCCGCAGGGTATATTTCATGGATATATCCGAGCTTATCATCAGGTTTAGGTTTTCTCTCCTGAAAGGTGAACTTATCCTCAGTATATGGTCATCCTCATCTCCCCCTAACATGTACCTGAAATATTTTAAGGGGGTCAGGGTTGCTGAAAAGAAAATTGACGACCGGGCCTTTTTTTGAATTTCCTTCAATATTTGGGAAGGGTCAATCAAAAATAATTTCACCCTCGTTATATTATTGGTTTTATCGGCATAATAACAAAAATTATCATCGGCAATTTCCGATATTTTTATGAAAAATACACTCTGAAAATATATGTCTGTAAGCTCTTCCGGAACTTTTTCGCCTTTATTCTCATTGAAATATTTTTCGGCCTTAACCGTGAACTTTCGCAGAGCATTTATCAATTCTTCGGGAGGTCCTTGTAAAATTTGCGCCTTATCTATACCCTTTCTAATATCTATGAATTTCCTGTTAATATTGTATAATTCCTTCCTTAAGCTTTTCTCAGTCTTCATCCTTTTATAGACTTCATAAAACACTTCCTTGATGATTTCCGGAGAGTACATGTCCCGTGCCCGGTCTTCCAGGTTGTGGGCTTCATCTATCAGGACTATATCCTTATCCTTATTGAAGGTATCCTCCCTCTGTAAGCCAACCCTGGGATCAAAATAATAATTGTAATCACATATGACTATATCGGACATATAGGCTAAATCAAGGCTTAGCTCGAAAGGGCAAAGTTCATGCTTTTTCGCCAGATCTTCGATAAATTCCCGGTCATATAAACAGTCATTCTTCAGTGTTTCCCTTAAGGGGATGTTCAATTTATCGTAATAACCTTTGGCATAAGGGCAGTATTCCGGCTCACACTTCCTTTCTTCCATAAAGCATATTTTGTCCTTGGCGGTAATGACGGCAGTCCTTAGCCTTAACCCTTTTTCATGCATTATTTTCACCGTGTTGAATGCTATGGTCTTTGTCGTGGACTTGGCCGTCAGGTAAAATATCTTTGAATTTTTTCCATGCAAGGATTTTATTGCAGGAAACAAGACAGACACCGTCTTTCCCACTCCCGTGGGAGCCTGGGCAAAAAGTTTTTTCCCTGCCTCGATGGTCCTGTAAACTGCCACCGAAAACTCCCTTTGACCCTTCCGGTAGTCCTTAAAGGGAAAAGCAGCTTCCTCAATAGTTCTGTCTCTCTCCTTGCCAAGGCTGATGATTGTTTCTGCCCAGTCTAAGTAAGTTTCCAAAAGACCGTAAAAAAAAGTTTTTAGTTCTTCAAGGCCAAATGCCTGCTTTATCGTCTTTGTTTCTTTGGTATCAAGATTATAGTACCTGACCTGAACACTAAGCTTACTTAAATCATACATCAATCCGTACATATAAGCATAGCATTTAGCCTGTGCCATGTTGGCAGTCCTGTACTCTTCATCAATAAGGCCCAGATCGGTATAAGTGGACTTTATTTCATCAATTGTGACTTCATCATCTTGAGTTAAGATTCCGTCAGCCCTTCCTTCAATAAAAAACATAATATCCTTAAAGATGAATTCACTTTTCAGATAGAATTCCTTCCGGTAGCCGTCACCCATTTGGGATTGGAGGATTTTGTGAGCCCTGATGCCTTCCATAGCCCTGTCAAGGCTTAAATTCCTTGCGCTGATATCCCCGCTTTTATATACAAATTCAACCAATTCCCTTACTGAAAGCTTTATCTTGTCCATAGCGACTCCAAATCAGGGACATTCCTCCTGCCACAGGGGCTTTCCCTTAGTAAGGAGGTTGGTCCCAAAAAAATAAACACCGTAGTGTTTATTATAGCAAATTTAGTATTATATTTAAATGACTATTTTAAATATTGTACGCAAGTAACGGTATTTCCGTCAATATTGAGCATATCCGACAAGCCTTCCACTAACATCAGGCCTCTTCCGGATTCCAGGTAGTCATATTCTCCGTAATCCTTTATATCGCAGCAAATACCTGAGCCCTCGTCGGTGACCTCGATTATGATCCTTGATTTATTAATGTAAACCTTTATATCTACCATTTTGTTCATGTCCCCGCAATTGCCGTGGATGACGCTGTTTACCATCAATTCATACAATATCAGCTTTGTATTAAAAAAAGTATCCGGGTCAATAATTCCCTTTATACTTTGAAGAATTTCTTCAATTGTTTGTTTACCGCATTTCAGGTCACTGTTAATTCTTCTTTCAACTGCAAAATGCATAAGCTCCCATTCCTCCCTAATTATAATATACCCTGTTTTCATGCGGCTAAACACGGTTATATATTATAATATTAAGGTTTTTCCTATATCGGACAGGGGTTTGTCTAATCTTGCAGATTTAACATACCTTCCACCAATTTCCACACTTCTTCCACTCCCTGCCTGGAAGTTGAAGAAAAGGGAAATATTAAACCCTCATCCTTTATCTTCATGGCTCTTTTAATTACATTTATGCTTTTAGTCTGTTGAGACCTTGATAGTTTATCTGCTTTGGTGGCTATTATATAACCGGTGAAACCGGAACTTTTAATCCATTCATACATCCTGAGGTCATTCTCGCCGGGTTCATGCCTTATGTCCACCAAGAGGATGACCTCCTTTAGCTCTTTTCTGCCGTATAAGTATGAATCAATCATACCGGCCCATTTTGCCTGCTCTTCTTTTGATACTTTTGCGTAACCGTATCCCGGAAGATCCACAAAGTTGAATTCATCGTTAATATTGTAAAAATTCAAGGTTTGGGTCTTTCCGGGCTGGGAACTGGTTCTTGCAAGCTTTCTCCTGTTGACCAAAGCATTTATCATCGATGACTTGCCCACATTTGACTTGCCTGCAAAAGCTATTTCAGGAAGGCCAGTATCGGGATACTGGTCTTTTTTTACCGCAGAAATCAAGAATTCAGCTTTCTTTATAATCATTCCTCTTCCCTTCTCTTCATTGGTCATTATGAAATCCTGTTAATTTATCTTAAGGCTTCTTTCACCACATCGTCTATCTTGTCCGCATATACAATTTCCATGGACCGGATTATTTTGGGGTCGATTTTTGAAACATCTGCCTTGTTTTTAGAGCAGAGGACAACTTTTTTAATTCCTGCCCTCCTGGCTGCCAAAAGTTTTTCCTTGACCCCCCCTATGGGTAAAACTCTACCCGTAATTGTAATTTCTCCGGTCATGGCCACATCTTTTCTGACAGCCTTCTTAGTCAGAGCGGATATCATGGCTGTAGCCATGGTAATTCCTGCGGAAGGTCCGTCCTTTGGAATTGCCCCTTCGGGAACATGGACATGGATGTCGGTTCCCTTGAATATCTTGTAATCAATGTTGAAGTTTTCAGCATTGGCTTTAATATAACTCAAGGCAGCCATTGCCGATTCCTTCATCACATCCCCCAGCTGCCCCGTCAGTTGAAGTTTGCCCTCACCCTTCATGGTATTTACTTCAATGAAGAGGGTCTCTCCACCGACCTGAGTCCATGCAAGACCTGTAACAACTCCAACCTGGTCTTCTTCATAAGCCGTATCGAAATCATATTTGGGGATGCCCAGATATTTTTTAATATTGGTATTATTAATGGTAACGGACTTTTTGTTTTTTTCCGCGATTTGAACTGCTGCTTTTCTTATCAATTTGCCGATGTTTCTTTCTAAGTTTCTTACTCCCGATTCTCTCGTATATCTTTCAATTATTTCATTTATAGCATTGGTTGAAATCTTTACCTGGTTTGCTTTCAGACCGTGCTCGGAAAGCTGTTTTTTTATCAGGTATTTTTCTGCAATATGTCTTTTTTCCACATCTGTGTAACCGGATATCTCAATGACTTCCATCCTGTCCAAAAGGGGGCCGGGTATGGTGGCGGTCGTATTTGCAGTTGTGATAAACATAACATTTTGCAGATTGAAGGGAGCTTCTATATAGTGGTCGGTAAAGGTATTGTTTTGCTCAGGATCCAAAGCCTCCAATAATGCCGAAGCCGGGTCTCCCTTAAAATCACTGTTGAGCTTATCTATTTCATCCAGCAAGAATACGGGATTGTTTACTTTAACTTTTGCAATGGATGATATAATTCTCCCGGGAATGGCCCCTATATAGGTCCTCCTGTGGCCCCTGATTTCTGCCTCGTCCCTTACTCCTCCCAGGGAAATCCGGACGTATTTTCTGTTCATGGCTCGGGCTATGGATTTTGCAATCGATGTTTTTCCCACACCGGGCGGGCCCACAAAGCATAAAATAGGACCCTTCATATCCTTCTTTATTTGTTTGACGGCTAAATATTCCAATATTCTTTCTTTGACTTCTTCCAGGCCGTAATGGTCTTCGGCAAGTATTGCCCTTGCTTTCCTTAAATCCGTATTATCCTTTGTCTTCTTATCCCAGGGTAAATCCAAAAGCCAGTCAACATAAGTCCTTATGACTCCTGCATCCGGTGATGATGGAGATATCTTCAAAAGCTTGTTGATCTCCTTTTCAGCCTTTTCTTTTACCTCCTTAGGCATATGGGCTTTTGCTATTTTTTGAAGGTATTCTTCAACTTCATAGTCAGTGCCTTCATCTTCTCCCAATTCTTTTTGAATGGCCCTCATCTGCTCCTTCAAATAATAGTCCTTCTGAAATTCGCTGACTTGTTTTTTCACCAATTCGTTTATTTCATTTTCTATCTGGAGTACTTTAATTTCCTTGGCTAATAATTTGTTGATTGATTCCAGTCTCTTGTAGGGGTCAAATATTTCCAAAAGAGACTGCTTTTGATTGGTTCTCAGATAAATATATGAAGCTACCACATCCGCAAGCTTATCGGGGTTTCTTATTTCTTTTAATGAAATCACTGCATCGGGGGCTATTTTTGCGTAAATTAAAGCATATTCTTCAAAATTGCCAAGGGTGAGGCGAACCATAGCTTCTAAGTTATCATCCCATGGCTGGCTGTCATCATATATGTATTCATCCAAAACAACCTCAAAATAGGGGTCGGTTTGAGTTATGGATACAATTTTAGCCCTGTTTTTCCCTTCCACTAAGACCCTTATATTGTCTCCGGGCATTTTTATCATCTGCTTAATTTTACAAATTACGCCTATCTCATAAAAATCACCTTCATTTGGGGATTCCAAATCCGCAACTTTTTGTACGGTCAAAAAAATGTCCGAATCTTCAAGCATTGCCTCTTCCAATGCATTTATTGATTTTTCCCTTCCTATGTCAAAATGCAATACGGTGTTAGGGAAAATCCCAATCCCCCTTATGGGAATCAGGGGCAGGTTTCTTCTTTCTATCATGTAATTGTTTATCATACTCTCTCCTTCATGGACAGACTTTTTCTCCATTTTCTTCACTCCCTCCGGTCCTGCAAATTGGTATGGACAGGTTATGAAAACTGCCTGCTAAGGCAGGCAGTTTATGAAGCATTCTCCTTCTTACCGGAGACAGGCTTCTTTGTTAGTACTAATTTCGGCTCACTTTTATTTATAATCGTATCTTTAGTAATAACACATTTTTTTACGTCATTTCTCGATGGAATATCATACATAACTTCAGTCATGATGCTTTCAAGAATTCCTCTTAAACCCCTTGCCCCGGTATTAATCTCCAATGCCTTCTCCGCTATAACCTCAAGAGCTTCCTTCTCAACTTCCAAGTCCACATTATCCATCTTAAACAATTCTTTGTACTGCTTAAGCAAAGCATTCTTCGGCTCCGTCAAAATTGATATCAAGGCCTTTTTGTCTAATTTCTCCAAGGGGACGATTACCGGCACCCTTCCCACAAATTCGGGAATCATCCCGTATTTCAATAAGTCCTGTGACTGAACCTGCTTTAAAAGCTTATCCGTATCCATGGAGGTATTGCCTGATATGTCTGCTCCAAAACCTATGCTTTTTTTACCTACTCTTCTTTGAACAATTTTTTCTAAGCCGTCAAAGGCACCTCCTAATATGAAGAGGATATTGGTTGTATCTATTTGAATAAACTCCTGGTGTGGATGTTTTCTTCCCCCCTGGGGCGGAACATTGGCAACAGTACCTTCAAGTATTTTTAAAAGGGCCTGCTGTACTCCTTCTCCGCTTACATCCCTGGTAATCGAGGGATTCTCTGAACGTCTCGAAATTTTATCGATTTCATCGATATATATTATACCCTTTTCTGCCCTCTCCACATCAAAATCTGCTGCCTGCAAGAGTTTAAGCAATATGTTCTCCACATCTTCACCTACATATCCTGCTTCTGTCAAAGATGTGGCATCAGCAATGGCAAAGGGTACATTCAAAAGCTTTGCCAGGGTTTGGGCCAAATATGTCTTCCCGCTGCCTGTAGGACCTAATAATAAAATGTTGCTTTTTTGAATTTCTACATCATTGTCCTTAGCCTTGTAGTTTATCCTTTTATAATGATTGTATACAGCAACGGCCAAAGCTTTTTTTGCATTTTCCTGCTGTATTACGTACTCGTCCAACCTCTCTTTTATTTCTTTGGGTTTTGGAAGTTCCGTAAAATCATATTCTTCAAATAAATTTATATCTTCATCTACGATGTTATGGCATAGCTCTATACATTCATCGCATATATATACATCCGGACCGGCTATCAGTCTTCTTACCTGCTCCTGGGACTTTCCGCAAAACGAGCATTTAATTTGTTTTTCATTAACTTTGCCCATTAAAACACTCCTTATTTTCTTTTAGCAATAATACCATCTATTATGCCATAGGCTTTTGCTTCCTCCGCCGTCATAAAGTTGTCTCTGTCTGTATCTTGTTGAACCTTCTCTATGGGTTGGCCTGTTCTATCGCTTATTATCATGTTTAATTTATCTCTTAACTTGATTATTCTATCGGCATGTATTTTTATGTCTGAAGCCTGGCCCCTCATGCCTCCCAAAGGTTGGTGAATCATTATTTCTGAATTGGGAAGAGCAAATCTCTTTCCCTTTGTTCCTGACAAAAGCAGGAAGGCTCCCATGCTTGCGGCCATTCCGACGCATATGGTGGACACATCAGGCTTTATGCACTGCATGGTGTCATAGATCGCCATACCTGCCGTTATCGAGCCTCCGGGCGAATTTATATAAAACTGAATATCCTTGTCAGGGTCCTCAGACTCTAAAAACAACATTTGGGCAACTATTAAGCTTGCTGTCGTATCATTGACTTCATCACTCAGGATAATTATTCTATCTTTTAAAAGCCTTGAATATATATCGTAAGACCTTTCACCTCTGCCGGTTTGTTCGATTACATATGGTATTAATGTCATCTTTATTCCTCCTATATTATATTTCTTTCTATCCTAATTGTACTTATATTTCTTAAATATATCTTAATCTTATTCCCGGTCTTCTTGACCTTCTTCGATTTCTTCGCTTTCTACAATTTCTACTTCTTCCTTGCTTTCGGGGGCATCAACAAAAACAGCATTTTCCACAAGCATTTCGATAACTTTTCTTCTTTGGAGGGTTTCTTCAATATAGGCCCTGCTTGAACTCATTAAGCCTTCTTTAAAGCCCTCTAATCTGTCCTCTTCCACCTTGTATGACTCAGCTATCTTTTCTACTTCCTCTTTTATCTCTTCATCGGAAATTGCTATGCCTTCTTGTTTAATTATAGCGTCTAAAACCAACTCAGTCTTAACGTTAAATTCAGCCTGGGGTCTTGCACTTTCTTTATACTGATTAACGAAATTGTTGATTAAATCGTCATATTCCTTGCCCATAAACCCTTGCTGGCGGAACTGGTTCTCGTAGTTTCTACCAAGATACTCGATTTCCCTTTGGATTAAAACTTCAGGCACATCCAAATCGGTATCATTTACAATCTTTGTAATAACATTGTTGTCGTTTGAAATCCTAACCTGGTCCTCAGCCTTTTTCTCCAATACCTTTCTGATATCTTCCTTTAACTCTTCCAAGGTGTCAAATTCACTTACATCTTTGGCAAATTCATCGTCAAGCTCCGGAAGTTCCTTTGCTTTTATTTCGTGTATTTTAACGTTGAAAACCGCTTCCTTGCCTTTTAATTCTTCAGCATGGTAGTCTTCCGGGAATCTAACATTTACCTTAACCTCTTCACCCTTTGTTTTGCCTATCAATTGATCTTCAAATCCGGGTATGAAAGAATTTGAGCCTATTTCCAAGCTTTGATTTTCGGCTGTGCCTCCTTCAAATTTCTCTTCTCCCACAAAACCTTCGTAATCGATGGTAAGGAAGTCGCCCTTTTCAACAGGTCTGTCTGTGACCTCAACTATTCTGGCATTCTTTTCCTGTATGGCCTTCAATTCTCTTTCAACATCTTCATCCCTTACCTTTATTTCCGTTTTTACTACTTCAACGCCCTTGTATTTTGGAAGGTCCACCTCAGGCATCACTTCTACTTCAGCCTTAAAGACAATTTCCTCCCCTTCCTCGAATTTTTCAACATCAATTTTAGGGCTGTCGATTATATCTAATTTCAGCTCATTAACAGCTGCGGGATATGCTTCCTGTACGGCTATATCCAAGGCATCATCATAAAAAATGCTCTTCCCATATATTTTTTCAATTATATGTCTTGGAGCCTTTCCTTTCCTGAATCCTTTAATGTTTATACTATTCTTTACTTTTAAATATGCTTTATTCACAGCTTCTTCAAAGTCATCTTGTGAAACCGTAAATTCCAATGTAACCACATTCTTTTCTTTTTTTAATATTTTTGAACTCATTTCGTCTTCTCCTATCCTTAGTTATTATATGTATCAGTTAATTTTTGACATTTACCAAGATTTGTGAATTAACCATTATATTATATCATAAAAGATTCTTAAATCAACTATTAATTTAGAGAGGTGTGTCCTTCCAAATTGGGGACATTCCTCTTAAATTCATACAGCCGGCATTTCATTATTATATTATTGCTGTTTAAAAAGATTTGGATTTTATTTTTAACAAATTTCATGCCTGCCTTTTCCATAACCCTGCCGGATGCTTCATTTCTGATATCATGAAGGGCACATACTTTTTCAAAGCCTGCTTCTTGAGTCAAATAATTCAGGACGCGTATTAAAACTTCCGTGGCGATTCCCTGATTCCACAGCTTTTTTGCTATAGTGTAACCGACTTCACAGCACCTTTTCTTCTTTTTAATATTTGCAACCGATACCGATCCGATAACTTCCTTTGTAGCCTTGTCTTCAACAGCCCAGTGGAGGTAGTCTTTATTCTTATAAGAGTTTATCCATTCGGACAGGTATTCTTTTGTAACTTCTATTGAGGAATGTACCTTCCAGGCATTATATTTGGCTGAATCCTCATCGCTCAGCCAATTTGCATATATATCACCGGCATCGGACATTTGAAATCTCCTTAGTGTAAATCTTGCCGTCTCAATTTCTACAGTACCAAACAGCCTTAATTTATTCAACACATCCTCCGCTAAAAACACCATATACTTATACTCATATTATGCTTTCACAGCTTCGATTTATTTATATTGAATGATACCCTAAAAAATAGTATAATAAACAAAAAAAAGGGAGTTTATTATGAGTGATAATAAGAAAATCATAACAGACAATTACAGTGAAGCGGTAAAAACAAACACTGAAGTTAAAGATAAAAAATTCGTACCAACCATTGAATCTTTGCTGAAAAAGAAACCCATACAGATGCCTCAGGAAATCTACAATGCCAGCGGTATTAAAGTATTCGGTAAAAGGATAAAATCCTTAATCTACACCACTGATTTGGCAATCATAAAAAACAATAACGCAGACGGTGTTATTGCGGTATATCCTTTTACTCCGCAAATTGCCATTAATCAAGCGATTATTGAATTGTCCTCCACTCCCGTATTCGTTGGAGTCGGAGGGGGTACCACATCCGGCCAAAGGTCTGTTGATATTGCCTTAAATGCAGAATTAACAGGAGCTTACGGTGTAGTCCTGAATGCCCCTACCAAGAATGAACTCATATCCGAAATGAAAAAGCGTTTGGATATACCCATTATTATTACGATAGTTTCGGAAAAAGAAGACTTCGAATCGAGAATTAAGGCCGGGGCTTCCATTTTCAACGTATCGGGAGGAGCCAATACTCCGGGAATAGTAAGGCAAATCCGGGAAAGACATCCCTACTTCCCCATTATCGCAACCGGAGGTCCCACCCCCGAAAGCATATTGGAAACCATAAAAGCAGGTGCGAATACCATTACATACACTCCTCCTGCAATAGGTGACATCTTCTCCGAAATGATGGAGGTATACAGGCACAGGGTAGTAATTGATATTGAAAACAAGAATGAATAAGTGAAACAAAAGAACCCTCCACGCCCAATCATGGAGACGGTTCTTTCTTTTTTTACATGTTTTTCAGTTCTTCCCTGTTGTCTTCTATTATATTATTAATTTCTTTTATCTTGTCTTGGAGCTTGGACAATATTTCATCGCTGTAATTGTAGGCTCCGGTTTTCATTTCGCTTGCCCTTTGTTCTGCTTCTTGAATCAATTGGTTTGCATAATCTTTTGCCTGTCTGGTTATCTCGCTTTCCTCGATTAAAATCTTCTGCTGCTCTTTTGCTTTTTCTATCAGGTCATCTGCTTCGCTTTGAGCTTCATTCAATATGCGTTGTCTTTCTTTTGCAACCCATGAAGCCCTGTTGATTTCATCAGGCAGTTTTAACCTGATTTCATTTATTACTTCCAGTATTTCTTCCTTGTCAACCATAACCTTGCTTGATAAAGGAAACTTAGAAGCATCTTCTATGATATCTTCAATCCTTTCCAGCAAATTTAAAATATCCATTTTACTTCCTCCCAAGTAATCTTTTTATACAAAGTGCAACATTTTCAGGAACTAAATCTTCAAAACTGCCTCCGTGTTCTGCCACATCCTTAACCATGCTGGAGCTTAAAAAGGAGTATTGAGGCGATGCAACCAGGAAAATAGTCTCCAACTCCTGGTTTAAATGCTTATTGATGCTTGATACGGCCAACTCGTATTCATAGTCGGATACTGCCCTCAGCCCTCTTACAATAAGACCTATATTGTTTCTTTTACAATAATCCACAACCAAGCCTTCCGTAAAATCAACCTGGACGTTTTTTAAGTCTTTAACTGCGCCCCTTACCATTTCACATCTTTCATCTATTGAAAACCAGTACTTTTTTTCCCTGTTGTTAAATACCGTTACCACAACGGTATCGAACTTTTTTGATATTCTTTTGATGATATCAAGATGTCCGACTGTTATCGGGTCAAAGCTCCCCGTGTACAATACTTTCATTTTTCCTCCAAATACCTGATTATGCTAATTTTTGTCCTTCCATATATTTTCTCTTTACATTCTATCATATTTGCCTGATTCTTATCAATTACTTTTTCGGATTTCTCGCTTTCAATAATAAGAAGTCCCTTATTTTTTAATAAGTGGTATTCAAGGATTGCATTTACTATTTTATAAGCCAACTTCAGGTCATAGGGGGGGTCTGCAAATATGTAGTCAAACCTTTCATTTGCCTCGGATAAATTTATTATTGCTTTTTCATAATCACTTAATAATATTTTTGCCCGGTCTCTAAAATTGCATAAATCCAAATTTTTTTTGACATAAGATAAGCTTTTTCGTGAAACATCCACGAAAGTACAATGCTTAGCCCCCCTGGCCAAAAATTCGATTCCTATGCTCCCTGAACCTGCAAACAGCTCTAATACAAGGGCCTCTTCATCTATGGGGCCGATTATATTAAAAAGAGCTTCTTTAATTTTATCACCGGTAGGTCTCACCCTTGCCCCTTCAGGAGCATACAGCTTCTTACCCTTGTTTGTTCCGGATATTATTCGCATAAAAACCTCTTTCCAAAGCGTTATTAGATTATTTGTCAGTTAAATATAATTGTTTCATCTTTAAAGAGATTCATAATTTCCCCTTTAAGATTGCAATAATCAGGACCTGTTAAGCCCGGGTTTTCTGTCATTATCTTTTTTGATATAAGCTGGACCTGATGAAGGGTTTCAACATTATTAACTATATTTTGAATTTCAAATTTTGAAAGTCCATGCTGTCTTACGCCGAAAAAGTCACCGGGTCCCCTTATTTTTAAGTCTTCTTCCGCTATAATGAATCCGTTGTTTGTTCTTTTTAAAATATTCATCCTGTCCCTTGATTTTTTGCTTTTGCTTTCATTTACCAAAATGCAGTAGGACTGGTGGCTTCCTCTTCCAACCCTGCCCCTGAGCTGGTGGAGCTGGGCCAGGCCGAATCTTTCGGCATTTAAAATCATCATAACAGCTGCATTGGGAACATTTACCCCGACTTCTACAACCGTGGTTGAAATCAGCAGGCTTATTTTCCCCTCATAAAACTTATTTATTACCTCTTCTTTTTCGATGTTGGTCATTTTACCGTGTAAAAGACCTAATTTATATCCTGAAAAATAAGATGACTTCAATTCCTTGTATATTTCAACGGCTGAATTTAAGTCCAAATTTTCGGACTCTTCAACCAGGGGTGCTATAATATAGGCCTGCCTGCCCTTGTTTAGGTGTTCTTTGATAAAATCATAGGCTTTTATCTTTTCCTTTTCCGTAATGACATAGGTAATGACCCTTTGTCTCCCGGGAGGCATTTCATCTATCAATGAAATATCCAAATCCCCGTATATCATCAGGGCCAAGGTCCTGGGTATGGGGGTTGCCGTCATTACCATAATATGGGGAGCCTTACCCTTATTGGAAAGCCTTGCCCTCTGCCTCACCCCAAACCGGTGCTGCTCGTCCGTAACCACCAAGCCGATGTTTTTAAACTCCACCTTTTCTTCAATAAGGGCATGGGTTCCGACGATTATATCTATTTCTCCAGCTTTAAGCTTTGTGAGTATTTCTTCCTTTTCCTTTGCCTTCGTAGACCCGGTAAGGACCTCTGCTTTAATATCTATCCCTGCCAGATTTAAGCATTCTTTAACAGTTTCATAGTGCTGGAGGGCTAAGATCTCGGTGGGCGCCATCATTGAGGCCTGATAGCCTGAACTGACTGCCGCAAGCATTGCATAAACAGCCACCACCGTTTTACCGGAGCCAACATCTCCCTGTACGAGCCTGTTCATTATTTTATTGCCTTTTAAGTCTTCCTTTATTTCCTCAATAACCCTGAGCTGGGCACTTGTAAGTTTGTAAGGGAGGGAAGTCAGGAGTCTTTCTGCCAGGTCTCTTTTTTTTATTTTTATATGGCTGATTTCATTTGAAAAATTATTCTTTATATTAAAAAGGCCCAGCTGCATTATCAATAATTTTTCAAAAGCCATGGTTTTTTTCGCTAGAGAATACTTCCTTGAATCGCTTGGAAAGTGCAGGTTTCTTATAGCTTCTCTTCTTGATGTAAGCCCATGCTCTCTTATAATTTCTTCCGGCAATATGTTTTGGATCCTGTCATAGTAGGTTTCTAAGGCTGTCTTGACTAATTTTGTGATTTCGTTATTTGTCAAACCATAGGTCAAGCCGTAAACAGGCAAAATCCTGCCTGCCTTCCAGTCCTTGTCCGCCCTTTCAATTTCAGGATTAGCGGTTTCAAACTTCCCGAAAGCAATTTTAACATTGCCGAAAACATAGAACCATTCTCCCGGTATAAGCTTATCCAATAAAAAGTCATTATTGAAAAATGTAAGAGCGATAAAGCCGGTATCATCCTTACATATTGCCTTAATCATGGTCATCTTCTTTTTAAGTTTAGTGTGTTTGGGTTTCTCAACAATCTTGACCTTTAAAAGGTATTTTCCGGGCTCTGATATCTCATTTATCTTTTTGACCCTTCTTCTGTCTTCATATTTAACCGGAAAATAATTCAAGAGGTCTCCAATGGTATATATGTCTAATTTTTGAAGTTTTAGAGCCCTGCTTGGTCCTACTCCCTTTAAGTATTGAATATTTGAATCCAGCATGCCGCCACCTGTTAAAAGATGAGTTCTTAAGGAGTGCCTTAAAAACTCATCAGCCTTTATTCTACGGATACTATATAGTAATAGAGGGGCTGCCCTCCGTAGATTATTTCTACATCACAATCTTTTGCAACTTCTTCAATCCTTGCTGCAATACCTTTTACGGTCTCTTCATCAACCTGGTCTCCGTAAAACAAGGTAATTAAAAAACTGTCTTCGTCTACCATCTTTTTAATCAGCTCAATTGTTTCATCTTCGGGATTTTCCCCGTGGTTGACGATGTTGCCGTCATAAATGGCAATAATCTGGTCTTTTTTAATTTCTAAATCATTAAATACCGTATCCCTTACCGCATAAGTCACAAGCCCGGTTTTAACTTCTTTAACGGCCTGGGTCATGGCTTCTATATTGTCGTCTATATCGCTTTCTTCCTTAAATGCTATCAGGGCTGCTATACCTTGGGGTATGGACTTGCTTGGAATCACATGAATATTCTTGTCGGAAATCTCCTTGGCCTGCTTCGCCGCCAATATTATATTGGAATTATTGGGCAGTACTATTATGTGGTCTGCATTTATGCTGTTGGCGGCTTCTAAGATATCTTCGGTGCTGGGGTTCATAGTCTGGCCCCCGGACACAAAAACATCCACATTCAAATCTGTGAACACCTTTTCTATCCCTTCCCCCATGCCTATGGCAACAAAACCGTATTTCTTTTTCTTCTGGTTGTTTTTATTGTTTCCCTTCTTTTTTGCCCTGAATTGCTCCTTCATGTTGTCAATTTTTATGTCGGTAAGTTCACCGTATTTTACCGCTATGGCCAATATTTGTCCCGGATTGTTGGTGTGTATGTGAGTTTTTATAATATTTTCATTTCCCACACACACTATGGAATCACCTTTATCATATATTTTACTCAAAAATTCCTCTGCGGTTTTCAAAGGATTCTTAATTATGAATTCCGTGCAGTAGGTGAATATGATTTCATCTTCGCTTGAAAATTCTTCAAGCTCAACTTCAGTTTCTATCACGGCCTTTTCTTTTTTCTCCTCTTTTATTTCTGCTCCCTTTAAGGCTGCAAGCCCGCCTTCCATGAGGAAAACCAATCCTTTCCCTCCTGCATCCACAACATCCGCCTGTTTTAAAACACTGAGCATTTCCGGTGTCCGGGCTAGGGTATCTTTTGCCTGCTGTACAAGACTATCGAAAAAAGAGATTATATCTTCATATTCTTCATATGTAGCCATTGCCTTTTCTGCTGTTTCTCTTGCTACCGTAAGCATTGTCCCTTCCACGGGCCTCATGACAGCCTTGTAAGCTGTATCTGATGCCGACCTCAAAGCCTCCGCCAAAGTTTTGCAATCTATTTGATTGACTCCAGAAAGGCCTTTTGCCATTCCCCTGAAAAGCTGGGACAGGATGACCCCGGAGTTTCCTCTCGCTCCCATGAGGGACCCGTTGGCTGCCGCGCTTGAAAGGGCAGTGATTGTGCTTTCGGAAAGGTTGTTTATTTCCCTTACGGCCGCCTGGACCGTCAGATTCATGTTTGTACCCGTATCTCCGTCGGGAACGGGAAAAACATTCAGTGAATCCACAATACTCTTATTGTTTTCAAGGTTAACCGCAGCTCCCAAAAGCATCTTCTTAAATCTTACATTATCTATGTACTCCATTAACATTTTAGCCTCCTGATTATTTCTGCACCCTTACTCCCTGCACAAAAATATTTACTTTTTCCACGCTGACTCCCGAAAAAGTTTCAACGCTGTACTTTATTCTGGAAATGATATTTTCAGCAACAACGGATATTTTAACTCCATATTGCAGGACTATATGTAAATCTATAATGATCTTGTCTTCGTCAGTTGATGAAACTTTTATCCCCTTAGTCAGGTTCTCTCTCTTCAGAAGTTCAAAAAAACCCTGAGTAGCGTTTCTGGAAGCCATACCCACAACACCGTAGCATTCCATTGCAGCTAAGCCTGCTATAGCAGCTAAAGCCTGGTCGTCAATGACTATGCTGCCGTTTTCATTGATTATCTTAACTGACATATCTGCCTCCTACCTTTATTCTTGATTTATTACATTATAACCTTATTAATATATTTTTACAATTATAATATGCCTTTATAAAAATTACCGTAAAAATAAAAAATTAGCATTGCTTTAGGTCATAAAGGATATCTTTCATTATACTAATTTAAAATTAATATTGCAATATTTAATTTTTAGTGGTAAAATAATGAGGTTCAACTAATACGGAAGTTTATTACGTTATATATGGAGGTGGAATTATGGCAAAATATTGTGAAGTTTGCGGCAAGGGTACCATATCCGGACACAGCATTACCCATGCTGATAGAAAAATAAAAAGAACATGGAAACCAAACGTAAGAACAATTACGGTAATGGAAAACGGAAGAGCTTCAAGAAAAACAGTTTGTACAAGATGCATCAGATCCGGAAAAGTACAAAGGGCTAATTAATCACATAACAATAAAATAGTGGCATTGCCATTATTTTTTTTTGTGTCCTCAATACATTATTCCTCACAACAGCCTGAACAAGGTAATTCCCAGTATTATCAAAAGAATTCCCAATATAAACATCCATATTTTAACAGGCAAAATCTGGACTACGATAATTGCTCCTATAGTGGCAATCAATAGGCCTAAAATTTCGGTAAATTTAAAAAATGACGGTTTATTGCCTGTATTGCATTTCTTTTTATGCTTGATGAAATTCATAAGATCCCCCCTATAAACCGGATTCTATAGGTGTTTATACATTCTATTCAAGTATATAAAAAAGATACAAAGAAATTTCTCCTTGTATCTTCCAAATATGGGATGTCTTCCTAATTGGGGACATTCCTCAAAACTCTGCGTTTCTTGGGGTCCTCGGGAAGGGTATGACATCCCTGATGTTGCCCATGCCCGTCAAGTACATTATTAGCCTTTCAAAACCAAGCCCATAGCCGGAATGCTTAACACCGCCGTACTTTCGAAGTTCTAAGTACCACCACATATCATCCTTTGGTACTCCCATTTCTTCCATCCGTCTCTCAAGGAATTCAAGCCGCTCTTCCCTTTGGCTGCCCCCGATTAATTCTCCGATTCCCGGCACCAATAAGTCCATAGCCGCCACGGTTTTGTTATCTTCATTCATCCTCATGTAAAAGGCTTTGATTTCTTTTGGATAATTTACTACAAATACGGGACGTTTAAATATCTTTTCCGACAAATACCTTTCATGCTCAGTCTGTATATCTGTTCCCCATTTAACGGGATATTCAAAGTTATCATTGTTTTTCATCAGATAATCCACTGCTTCTGTGTAAGTTATTCTTGCAAACTCTGAATTAACCACATTGCTCAGCTTATCCAAAAGTCCCTTTTCCACAAAGTTATTGAAAAATTCCATTTCTTCCCCGGCATTTTCCAATACGTAATTTACAACATACTTCACCATATCCTCTGCCAGATCCATGTTGTCGTTTATATCGGCAAAGGCAATTTCCGGCTCTATCATCCAAAATTCGGATGCATGTCTTGCCGTGTTTGAATTTTCAGCCCTGAATGTAGGTCCGAAAGTATAGGTTTTCTTAAAGGCCAAGGCAAAAACTTCAGCTTCCAATTGACCGCTTACCGTAAGATTTGCAGACCTGCCGAAAAAGTCTTTGGTATAGTCTGTTTTTCCGTCAACCTTCTCAATATTGTCCAAATCGAGGGTGGTTACCCTGAACATTTCACCTGCACCTTCCGCGTCGGAAGCGGTAATAATCGGCGAATGAGCGTAAATAAACCCTCTCTCGTTGAAGAATTTGTGGATGGCGTAAGCTGCTATGCTCCTTACGCGAAAAACCGCC
Organism: Tissierellia bacterium; assembly: GCA_012520455.1. Lineage (GTDB taxonomy): Bacteria > Bacillota > Clostridia > Tissierellales > Sedimentibacteraceae > Sedimentibacter. The sequence continues at coordinate 38,380 of JAAYOE010000186.1, read as the reverse complement.
GAAAAGGTGTTGGTACGGGGCCTCAAGTGGGCAATTGTTCTTAAGTACTCCATGGTATGGCGCTTCTTTTGCAAAGGATAGGCGGGGTCTGACGGTGCTTCCAAGCTGATTTGGCCGGCCCTTATTTCAAAAGGCTGCTTGGCTTGGGGAGTCAGTACCAAATTTCCGATTACGCTTATAGCACTGCCGGTAGAGAATTTTTTTACTTCCTCAAAATTACTCAGGTCCTTCTCAAATACAACCTGGACATTTTTTAAGCAGGTTCCGTCGTTTACTTCGATGAATCCGAAATTTTTTAAATCCCTTATGGTCCTTATCCAGCCCTCTATCTTGACTTCCTTGTTATTCTCCGGTGATAAAAATAAATCTTTAATATCTGTCGCCTTCATCTTACCTCTCCTTAATCTTTTGATATAAATACTAAAGCCTTTCCTTGCCTTAATTTAACTTTTCCCGCCTTGTCCTTAACTTGATTGCTTATGCAAAGAGTTGACCCCCTTTGCACCTTAACATTGGTCAAAGGATATTTAAATCCTTCCAAATACAGACCTTGAATGCTGTCCGTCAAAGGAATTATCGATATGTACCGGCCTTCTTTAGCCTCTATATACAATTCCCCGTCATCGGAAATCATTTTTATTTCATTATTGTTGTCAATTATTGAAATGTTAACACCGGCTTTTTGGTATTTCTCCATAAGCATTATATTGCCTAAGGTATGGTCCAATCTTGTGCCGGTTGCCCCTGTCAGAACTATCCTTTTATATCCTTTGGAAACGGCTGCTTCAATGGCTAATTCCATATCTGTCAAATCCTTTTCGGAAGGAAATTTTTCAAGGGGTACATTCTTCTCGTATTCTTTCAGAACATGAGGGGCCAGGGAATCTAAATCACCGATTATGAGGTCCGGGACTATCCCGTATTTTTTTGCCTTTTCAAGGCCTCCGTCCGCGCATACGACATAATCGCAGTCAATCCCATCAATAATCTTCTTTTTGACTTCCTCGCCGTTTCCTATTATCAGTGCCCTTTTCATCCCATCATTTCCTTAAACTTCTTTATTTCTGATATAACATCTTCCGCATGGTAGATTGCAGACCCTGCTACTATAACATTGGGGCCCCAGGCCAGGACTTCTTTTAGATTAGAGGAATTAACGCCTCCGTCAATTTCAACGTCAATGTTTAAATTATATTCCTTTATCAATTCTTTCAAGTCCGAAAACTTGTACTTGATGTTTTCTATGAGGCTTTGCCCTCCGAAACCCGGATTTACGCTCATTAACAAAACCATATCCACATCTCTTATGATTTCTTTCAATGTGGAAACAGGAGTGGCCGGATTTAAGGATACCCCTGCTTTTATGCCGTAGGATCTTATTTTTTGTATGGTTCTATGTAAGTGTACGGAAGCTTCCTGGTGGACAGTAATTATGTCTGCTCCTGCCTTATAAAAATCCTCGATAAAGTCATCGGGGTTTTCAATCATCAGGTGGACGTCAAATGTGAGCCTGCTGACTTTCCTTAAGCTTTTCACAACTCCGGGCCCTATGGTAATATTCGGTACGAAATGCCCATCCATTACATCTATGTGTATATAGTCTGCTCCTCCTTCTTCCGCAAGCCTTAAGGCTTCTCCCAAATTGGAAAAGTCAGCGGATAGTATGGAAGGAGCTAATTTATTTTTCATATTTTCCTCCTCAATAGGGCTTTTTGCTTTTTATCTGTTCCAAAAGCTTGATATAGTTATTATACCTGACCTGGCTGACAAAACCGTCATCAACGGCTTTTTTAATCTGGCAGCCGGGTTCCTTATAGTGAAGGCAGTCCAAAAACTTGCACCCTTCATCATACATTACTATTTCAGGATAATGGTCTTTAAGGGAATATTCATCTATTCCCTCTAATTCAAATGAGCTGAACCCCGGAGTATCAACAGCGTAGCCTCCAAAACTCAATTTGAAAATTTCCGCATGCCTTGTAGTATGCCTTCCTCTTTTCAATTTTTCGCTTATTTCGCCGGTTTCTAAGTGAAAACCCGGCTCTATGGCATTCATTAAGGACGATTTTCCCACTCCTGACGGGCCGGAAAAGACGTTCAACTTATCTTTAAGTATTTCCTTCAGGTCTGAAAGTGAGTCCTTGTCATATTTACTGGTAAAAATTATCTTGTAACCGGTATTTTTAAATATCTCTAATATTTTGTCCTTTTCTCCTTCATCTGCCAAATCGGATTTGTTTATGCAGATTACCGGGTCTAACTTGTTTGAGCTTGCTGCAATCAAAAGTTTATCCATCAATAAGAAGCTTGGCTCCGGGTTTTTGACGGAAAATATTATTATCAGCTGTTGGGCATTGGCTATATTGGGCCTTTTGATCTCGCTTTTTCTATCTATAATCTCTTCGATATATCCTGCATCCTCGTCCTCTTCCGTAATTCTGATAAGGACCCTGTCCCCGACAAGAGGTTTTATATTTTTAAGCCTGAATAAGCCTCTTGCCCTGCATTCAATCATCTTGTCACCAATATCGACATAATAATTTCCGCCCACACCCCTAATAATGATTCCTTCTATCATGCAGACTCCTTTTTATTCAAAATTTATTTCAACCCTGTCGTATAATTCGTTGTCGATGTATATTTCAAATATTCCGGTCCCGCTTCCTTTAACATTTACCAATATGCTTCCTTCAGCAGTATCAACTTCTTCCGAATATACAACTTCTCGTCCGTCCGAGGCGATTCTTTGAATTACTATAGCCACCCTATCCTTTTCCTTGGGAAGAGATATTGCCAGGGGGAATACTCCTTCTTCCTGTACAGGCTCAACAGGCTCTTCTTCTTCGGGTTTTCCGGTGCTTACCGTAAGCCATATTGGTGTTCCTTCCTCAACTTCCTGTCCGGCCTCCACGCTTTGTCTCATGACTAAGCCTTCTGCTATTTCTTCGCTGGCCTCTTCATTGACCTGGCCCACTGCAAGGCCTGACTGTACGATAGAAAGCTTTGCCGTCTCTAAATTCAGGTTTAATACATTGGGCATTTTTACGTATCTAATCTTTGGCCCTATGCTTACAACATAGTTAACTTTGTCATTTTCACTTGCCGGTGTATTTGCCTTGGGAAACTGGTCGATTATTTGCCCTGCAGGGTAGGTGTCTGAATGTTCTTCGCTTGCCTCTCCTTCTAACAGCCCGGCATCCTTAAGAATGTTTCCTGCTTCTATGGCATACCTGCCCAATAAATTAGGCACGGTAATTTCCTTCTTTCCCATGCTTATAACTACCTCAACAGGATAATTCTCTTTAACCTTTATGCCTTCTTCAATGCTTTGGTCCATTACTTTACCTTCATCGTACTCATTGGAATACTCCCTCTTCGAAACCTTGTAAACCAAGCCTAAGTCTTCAACTATCTTCTTGGCTTCCTCTTCGCTTCTTCCCAAAAGGTCCGGTACCGGAACCTCCGGAACATACAAAAATGACTTAAATACAATTATTCCGCCTAAGAGGGCTATTACCAAGGCACTGAAAATTGCAGCTATGGTAATCTTTTTATTCTTATTCCTATCCTTTTCATCTTCACTTAGGTCTTCAGCATCCCCGCTGAAAAAACTCCTGAAGGCCTTGTCGGAATTTCTATCAACCAAGTCGATATTTATCACATTTTCATCCACCTTGTTGAGGGCGGGGATTTCAATGGTAGGTGAATCAATTATTTCGCTTTCTTCTTTTTCACCTTCGCTGTTTCCGTTTAAGGCATTCAGCTTTTTCAGGAGATCATCTATGTTTTGGAACCTGAAGGACTGGTGCTTTTCAAGGCATTTCATGATTATATCTTCATAATTCTTGGATATATTAACATTCTTTACTCTCTTGGAGGGTGGTACCGGTTTTTCCTGAATCTGCTTCATGGCAACAGAAATATGATTGTCTGCGTCAAAGGGAAGGGTGCCTGTAACCATCTCATACATCACGATTCCCAATGAATAAATGTCTGATTTTTCATCCACATATCCCCCCCTTGCCTGCTCGGGAGAAAAATAATGGACAGACCCGATAACATTTGAAGTGTTGTTGATGGTAGAGCTTGTAGATGCCCTTGCAATCCCGAAATCCGTTACTTTTGCGGTTCCGTCCTCGGTAAGAAGGATGTTGTGGGGCTTGATGTCCCTGTGAACTATATTGTTCAAGTGGGCATGTCTTAAAGCTTCCGCTACCTGCCTTGAAATTTTAACAGCTTCCTCCTCACTGAGCCTGGTCATCCTCTTTATATAGTTTTTTAAGGTTTCCCCTTTAACATATTCCATTACGATATAATATATGTCATCTTCAATCCCCGTATCGTAAATATTAACAATATTAGGATGAGTCAGGCTGGCTGCCGACAAGGATTCCTGCTTGAATTTTTCAACAAATTCCGAATCTTGAGTCAATTCATCCCTTAATATTTTAATGGCAACATAGCGGTTTAAAACATTGCACTTAGCCTTGTATACATTGGACATGCCGCCGCCGCCGATTTTTTCTATTATTTCATATCTGTTTCCAATTATCCTACCTATCATCAGTTTCACCTCTAATCATATTATCAACAATAATTATGGTAATATTATCAGTTCCGCCATTATCGTTCGCTTGTTGAATCAATTTTTTCACGCTTTGAGAAGGACCGTATTCATTAATAATTTCAAGTATTCTGTCATCGGATACATGGGTTGTCAGCCCGTCGGTGCAAAGAAGAAGGATATCGTTGTCCAACAATTCCAGTTCAAAAATGTCAGCATGTACAACTTCTTCACTTCCCAAGGCCCTGGTTATAACATTCCTCTTAGGATGTGTCTTGGCTTCTTCGGGTGAAATCTTCCCTTCCTTCATCAATTCATTCACATAAGTATGGTCTGAAGTAATTTGTTTCAGCTCCTTGTTTCTCAATAAATAGACCCTGCTGTCGCCGATATTGCCTATATAAATGAGATTCTGAGCCTTATCTATCACGGCCATGGCCAAGGTAGTTCCCATTCCTAAGCATTCTTCATTTTTAAATGCCTCTTGTCTGATTTTGTCATTGCTCATCCTGACACTTTCTGCAATAAACAAAGGCGGTTTAAAATCTTTCTTTTCCGCGCTGCTGATAAAATACTTGGACATTTCTTCTATGACAATGGAACTGGCCACTTCACCGGCCTTGTGCCCGCCCATTCCGTCAGCCACGGCATACAGACAATAGGTGTCATATTCCTCAACTATAAAACTGTCTTCGTTATTTTCCCGCATTAGGCCCTTATTTGTTTCGAAGAATACATTCATAGAATACCTCACATTTTTAACAAATCATTTCTCAGCTGACCGCAGGCAGCATTGATGTCGCTGCCTAATTCTCTTCTCAGAGTCGCATTAATTCCGTTATCCGCCAATATTTTCTTGAATTTCATGATGTCCGAATCCTTTGATGGCTTGATATCCGCTTCCTTTATATAGTTACAGGGTATCAAATTGACATTTGCCAGTTTATTTTTCAATAAATTGCTTAAATTTTCCGCATCTTCGGGACTGTCATTGAAACCCTCAATCATGATGTATTCAAAGGTAAGTCTCCGCCCCGTCCTTTTAACATAGTAATCACATGCCTTAAATATGTCCTCAAGTTTATACCTTCCGGCAATGGGCATTATTTGCTCTCTTTTCTCCTGGGTGGGAGCATGGAGAGAAATTGCCAATGTTATGGGAAGATTCAAATCCGCTAACTTGTAAATATTCGGCACTATGCCGCTTGTGGAAAGGGTGATTTTCCTCATGGAAATGTTTTGACCGCTTTCATCGTTTACTATATTGAGAAATTTCACCACGTTATCAAAATTTTCCAAGGGCTCCCCCGACCCCATGATAACAACATTAGATATTTTTTCCTTTATGTCTTTTTGTATAAGGTAAACTTGCTTAAGCATTTCCGCCGGAGTCAAATTCCTTATGAAGCCCTTCTTGGTGGAAGCACAAAAATAACACCCCATCTTGCACCCCACCTGTGATGAAATGCATGCGGTCTTTCCGAACTTATATTTTAAATAAACACTTTCTACTATATTGCCGTCTTCAAACTTTATAACGTACTTTTTTGTCTCATCCAATTTTGAACTGAGCTTTAAAGCAATCTCAGCATTGGTAAATTCAAATTCTTTATTAAGCTTTGCCTTGGTGTCTTGGGAAATATTGGTCATTTCATCAAAGTTGTCCACACATTTTTTGTGAATCCAGTCAAAAATCTGGCTTGCCTTAAACTTTGGCTCACTGATTTTAAGCATTTCCTCTTTTAATTCTTCATAGCTTAAATCATCTATTTTTCTCATGCTTACCTTCTGTTTTTCTTCCCTGGCCGGTAGCCCGGTATTGTAAAATTATATCATATCCCTTTTATTTTCGCAATAAAAAACCCGTCCATACCGTGAAGATGGGGATATATTTCAAGATAACCATTTTTTGCGGTTTTAAAGTCTTCATGGATATTATCTGATATATCGGATAAAGTAAAACCCTTATTATTATTTAAGAACCTGTCAATAAGTTCGTAATTTTCCTCCTTATTTGTGGTGCAGGTGGAATATACCAGTTCTCCACCTGCCTTTAAGTATTTTGAACCATTCTCCAGTATCTTGTATTGAATTTCGGTTATATTATCAGTATCTGTATCCTTATACTTTATTTCCGGTTTTCGTCTTATTATTCCAAGGCCTGTGCAGGGAACATCCGCAATTACATAATCTGCTTTCCCGATTAATGAATCATCCGGTCCGGTTGCATCAAATTCTTCAACCTCAACATTATTTATGCCTAATCTTCCTGCTTCCTTTTCAATCAACCTGAGCTTGCCGGGATATATATCCCTTGCTATTATTTTTCCCGTATTCTTCATCATTTCAGCAGCATTCAAGGTCTTGCCCCCGGGGGCGGCACACATGTCAATAATCAGGGACCCTTCCTTTGGGTTTAAAATTTGTCCTGCCAAGATAGAACTTTGGCTTTGAATAGAAAAAAGACCTTTTTTGTATTCGTCTGTCTTATCAATTTCAAAGGGATTTTCAATTATCAACCCCTTATCAGCATATTTGCATTTACTTGCTTTTATTCCCTTTTCCGCAAATAGTTTGATTAATTCATCCCTTTCTGTTTTAAGGGTATTAACCCTGATTTCCAAAGGAGCCTCGGCATTGTTTGCAATCAATACCTCTTCAACTTCACTGCCGAACTGGTTTTTCCACTTATCGATTAATTCATAGGGATATGAATACTTAATGCTTAAGTATTCATCCTTGGGAAGGAGAGTCATTCTTTCCAAAAGATTCTCCTTGCTTCGCAATATGTTTCTCAGGACCGCATTGACAAACTTGGAAGCCCTTATGTTCCCCTTGTCCTTTACGTATTGGACGCTTTCATTAACAACTATGTTTTCATGGGCCTTATCTAAAAAGAATATTTGATATACACCTAATCTCAGCACGACTAAAACATCAGTTTCCATTTTCCTTGTCTTTGTTTTGGATACCTGATTTATTATCCAGTCTATAAATATTAAGTTTTCCACAACCCCCAAAACAGATTTGCGGTACAAGGAAAGAAACCTGTCATCAACATTTTTTATATCATAATTTATAACAATGTTTGAATAGGATTTATCTCTGAATATCTTCTTCAATGTTTCAATTGCCTGAACCCTGTAACTACTCATACTAACCTCACGATGACAAGATGACAAGGGGATGGGGGTTTATTTATGAAGAATGGGTGACAGCCTTTTATATAGTATGATAGTTACCAAGGCAGTCAGTAAACCCTTCAATAAGTTAAAGGGAATTACAGTATATACTATCATGGTCTTTAAGTCTACCACCTTATCAGTAACCGCTGTTCCCATTGCAACTAATTTTTCAATCGGCCAACCAAATACTTTTGCATATAAGGGGAATATGAAGTAATAATTCGCTAAGCCCATAATTGCGGTCATGGCAATTATGCCTGCAAGCATTCCTATTATTGCATTCTTAAAATTTTTCTCCTTGAAATAAACTGCACCTGCTATAAATGCAAATACGCTTCCGGAAAAAAAGTTCATAAATTCACCCACACCTGCAGTAGTTGTTCCTTCAAATACAATATTTAATACATTTTTTAAAAGTTGAATCAACACACCTGCCACAGGTCCCAATGCAAAAGCCCCCAGCAGAGAAGGCAGGTCTGAAATATCCATTTTCAGAAATGGCGGTGCTAACCATACTAAAGGAAATTTAAAATACATCAGTATAAATGAAATTACTCCCAATACCGATATCTTTGCCATGGTCTTTGTGTTCCATGTACCTTTGTTTAATGTCATCATAATAATCCTCCCATTAATTATTGCTTCAGGGATAGTAAAACCCCGAATATTTCTTCGGGGTTTTAAATATATTTCTAATAAATCTTCTTCCATCCAGACTGTAACTGTCGGCCCTGGAATCAAACCAGGTCAGCCATATAGGCTCGCGGGCTCTACCGCCGGTGAGGACTTGCACCTCCCCCTGAAGATAATTGTTTTTTATTTAAGTATAAGGCTTTGTTCATTATTTGTCAATATCTATATCCCTATATCTTTTATTGATGCCTTAGCTTTAAGATATTCTCCGTCAACCCGATTTCCACGCTATGGCAAATAAACGACAGGTTATTTACCTGTCGTTAAGATTGAATTACATTATGCCCTTTTTTTCTTAAACACCATTAAACCGCCGAGTAGACCTAAACCAATCACTCCTAATATGGTTAATGTTGATATCCCATTCTTTTCTTCCTTTTCAGCAGGAGCGCTTACAGTCACCGCATCCTCAACTACATCAGCATCTGCAGGTGCACTTATATCTTCATCGTCACCTGTTACTTCAACTATTTGCGAATCATCTGCAAAATGTGCCGGATCTGTTGATTCGTTATACTCGGGACTATATTGAAGTATTTCTGCTTTAAGTCCTTCAACTACCTTTACATTGTTTTCTCCCAACAGCCTGATAACAAGATCGGCATTTTCCGGTGTATAGGGGGTGATTCCTACTTCCACATAATCACCTGAGGTGCTTGTGTGAGTAACAAATATCCCCTTTGCTTCCAGGTCCTTGGCATTGTTTTGTTCAAACAATATTTTGTCGATTTCAGCCTGTGCTTCATACACTTCTTCATCAAGGGCCGTAATCTGTATGGAAACCGGCTCATCCAAATCTTCTTTACTTTCCCCAAAAGCAACTCCCATTGATGTAATTGACAAAACTAAACATATGGATAATATTCTAAGTAATTTTATCTTCATATTAAATAACCTCTTTCATTTTTTATTTTGAAGCTTACCATGGCCAATGGATTTTTACCTCTGAAATATTAGACGTTGTTTTAATAATTTTGTTTCATGGTAAAATTTGTGAACCCAATGGTTAAATAAAATATGATAAAAGGTTATGACATTACCCCCGTCCCCTTGTCAACTTTTTATTACTGCAAAGGGGCATGAAACGACGCATTTTCCGCAGACATCACAAAGCCCTAAATGCGAATATTCATCTGCGTTCTTAAGAAGGAGGTCATTGCATTTAAATCTGTCAAATTCTTTATCCGGACTGAGGGCATTTTGCGGGCAGGATTCCACACATTTTTGGCAGCTTTCATTTTTATAATACAAACAATATTCTGCATTTTCTTCATTCTCTATGGGTATATGAGCAGAAATAATTACCGTTCCGAATCTCCCGGCACAGCCCGCCTTTGTTATTATCATCCTGTTTAATCCGAATTTACCCATATTTGCAATAAATGCCGCACTTCTGTGGGACCATGCCGATTTTAAAGTCTTTTCGTCAAAATTATGGGTAGCTTTTATTGTAGCAGCATCTATGTTTTTGTTTCTTAAATAATCAACCAATTCTCCAGAGATCTGATTTATAAGCTTGTTTGCCTCCACATAAGATTTAGCCCATTCATAAGAAACAGTCGAACTTTCAATATTGGAATCAACAACAATTTGAGAAAAAGGAATAAAAAATGACACCACAGTCCGGGCCGTGGGCAGGATATCTTTCGGATGCAGGTGGTCCGGTCCTATAATGTCTTTAAGCTCTTCGTACAGGGGATTGTCAGCAGATGAAAAACCCACGATGGGATTGCGAAAATATTCCTTGCTTTCGTATTTAAGTACCGAATTTTCAATAGAACTTATTATTTCTTCTTTTAGACTCATGAAATCATCTCCAATAGAATTTTTTTTGATATTCATTATACCCCACATACCAACCCTCGTTCCCATGATGACACTACCCCCGTCCCCTTGTCATCGTCCCCTTGTCATAATGTGATGTGTTCGGGGAATTTGTTGCCTCGAAGGTAAGCTTCAACGGACATCTTGTTTTTGCCCGGCATTTGGATTTCTTTAAGTATTACGATGCCTTCCCCGGCTTTAACAAAGATGCCTTCCTTGTTTGCTTTTATCACATAGCCGGGCGCGTAATCGGAATCATCATCTGTATATGATGCCTTGTATACTTTAACGGTACTTTCATCCATGGTAAAATATGCCGAAGGCCAGGGGGATAAGCCTCTTATCAGGTTATGGATGGTCCTTGCGGGCATGTTCCAGTTTATTCTTCGGTTTTCCTTATTGAGCATGGGAGCATAGGTTGAAAGAGAATCATCCTGCTTTTGAGGCCTTAATTCATTTTTCTCCAATTTATCCAAGGTCTCTATCAAAAGGTCTGCCCCCTTGTGCATTAGAATATCGTGAAGCCGGCCGGCATCCATGTTTTGGTCAATTACTACCTCTGTTTTTAATAACATATCGCCGGTATCCAAGCCCTCATCCATGAGCATGGTAGTTATCCCTGTTTTTGTTTCACCCCTAATAAGTGCCCAGTTTAAAGGGGCAGCTCCCCTTAATTTAGGCAGGAGGGAAGCATGGACATTGATACAGCCGTACTTTGGCAAGGTTAATATTTCCTTGTTCAATATTTGTCCGTAAGCAACAACAACTATTGCATCAGGATTATATGATTTTAATATATCTATGTTTTCCTGTCTTTTTATCTTATCGGGCTGAAAAATTTCAAGACCTAATTCTTCAGCCCTTTCCTTCACTTCCGACTTTTTTATTTTTTTTCCCCTGCCGGAGGGTTTATCCGGCTGGGTTACAACCAAGACCACCTTGTGCCTGCTTTCATAAAGTTTTTCCAGGGTCGGAACTGCAAAACCGGGTGTCCCCATAAATATTACATTCATGACATCACCTATTCTTCAATTTTATCATCGATTACTCTGTCTATGAACAATACTCCGTTTAAATGGTCGATCTCATGGCATATTGCCCTTGCCAGCAAACCTTCCGCTTCCAATTTTTTTGCTTGGTTGTTTTCATCTGTATATTCCACAACCACCTTCATGGGCCTTACTACCAGTCCCCTTTTTTCCGGAACGCTCAAGCACCCTTCCTCGGCTGCCTCTTCCCCTGATTCGCTAATGATTTTGGGATTTGCCATCTTGTAAATATTTCCGTCTTCCACATCTATTACTATCACACGTTTCAATATCCCTACCTGAGGGGCTGCAAGTCCCACACCGTCATTGGCATACATGGTTTCAACCATATCATCCATGAGCATCCTTATTCTATCATCAACAAGGGGAACTTCCCTGCTTTTTTTTCTTAATATTTCATCGCCTTCATACCTTAAATTTCTTAACGCCATTTTAACCTCCTAAATTGTATCCGTATTGATATTTATGCTCACCTTTATATTTTCAATATCCTTATCCATATATACGGTCCTCAGAATTTTTTTTAGGTCTGCCAGACTGCGGTTTGACACCTTTATATACAGGTTGATCCGGTACTCGTTATTAAGCTTGTAGATATTGTGGGGAACCGGTCTGTATAATAACAGGCTTCTTTCCTTTATCATTTCTTCGACAGCCTCTTTTACCTCCAAATATTTCTCATTGGCTGTTTTTATTAGGACTTCTTCATTTTTGGATATTAAGCATATATTTATTATATTAATAAAGGGCGGAAATGCAAATTCTTTTCTTAATTTTAATTCCTGGTGCAAAAAAAGCTCATAGTCATTGTTTTTTGCCGCCTTGATTATGAAATTTTCCGGCTCGTAAGTCTGAACGTAGACCTTGCCTATCTTGTCTCCCCTGCCGGCCCTTCCGCTCACCTGGGTTATGAGCTGAAAGGTTTTTTCGCTTGCATTGTAAAAGGGTAAATTCAGTATTGCATCTGCCGAAAGGACCCCCACGGTAGTCACGTTGGGAAAATCAAATCCCTTGGCCAGCATCTGGGTTCCTATCAGTATGTCGATTTCTCTGTTCTTGAAATCCCTGTAGATATTATCATAAGCTTCTGTGTCCGTCATGGAATCAAGGTCCATTCTTTCGATTCTTGCATGGGGAAATAAGTGGTTTATAAGTTTTTCAACATGCTGGGTTCCTGCGCTGAACTGTTCTATTTTATCGCTTCCGCACTTGGGACATTGGCCTGGCATTCTTCTTGCGCTTCCGCAATAGTGGCATTTCATAATATTTCCCACAAGATGATAGGTCATGGAAACATCACATCTTGAGCACCTTTCGACATAACCGCATTTTTTGCAGGATACAAAGCCAGAATATCCCCTCTTATTTAAAAACAGTATCACCTGCTCTTTTTGCCTGAGAGAGTTTTTGATGCTTTCATACAATTCTTCGCTGATAATTGTATTGTTGCCCTTGTCAAGTTCATCCGACATGTTTATGATTTTTATTTCAGGCATTTGGGCTTCTTTAACCCTCTTTTTCATTTCAATTAATTCAATCCGGCCTGTCATTGCCATGTGGTAGGTATTGAGTGAAGGGGTCGCAGACCCCAAAATAACCTTACCCCCTGTCAAATATGCCATCTTAACGGCCACTTCCATGGTGTTATACTTGGGTGACGTTCCTGATGTGTAAGTGTCCTCATGTTCCTCATCAATCACAATGGCACCTAACTTATCTATGGGGGCAAAGATAGCAGACCGGGCTCCTATCACTATATCGGCTTCTTTCCTGTAGACCCTCAGCCATTGGATATACCTGTCTTTTTTGCTCAGCTTTGAATGGAATACAGCTATCTTGTTCCCGAATCTTCTCTTAAACCTGTCTATGGTCTGAGTCGTGAGGGAGATTTCCGGAACAAGCATAATTGACTGTTTCCCTTCTTTTAAGTACTCATTGATTATATTCATGTATACTTCCGTCTTCCCGCTGCCGGTTACCCCGTGAAGCAGGAATGCTTTCTTGTCCGAGTTGAGAATTATCTCACATGCCTTCCTTTGTTCTTGATTTAAACACAAGGGTTCATCGGTCTCAAACTCTGTTTGGTCTATGTAATCAAAAACCAGGTCTTCCTCTAATACACCCCTCTTTATTAAATTGTTTATTACTGCCTTTGAAATGTTGAGCTTTTCCACCAATTGAGCCACACTTTCGGATGGGTGGCTTTTAAGGTATTCGATAACCTTTAACTGGCTTTCGGTTTTGTTTATCTTGTATGAGCCTATTTCCTTATCTTCTTTCAGCCTTACATGTTTTTCGTAAACGCTTTGAGTTTCGGAAGGTATCATCAGTCTCATGGCATCGGAATATTTGCATATATACCTTTCCCTTATCCAAAAAAGGATTTTTATCATTTCTTTCGATACAATAGGTTTTTCATCTATTATATCGATAAGGGGCTTAATTTTTTCAATAGGGTAATCACAGGCAGAATCCACGGATACTATCAAGCCGTCAATAATACTTTTTCCCCTGCCAAAATTCACCCGGACTCTTTTCCCTTCCTCAGCCGAGTTTATCAATGTATCCGGAACCCCGTAGGTGTAAACCTGATCAGTGCTTTTGGAAATGTTGTTTAAAATGACTCCTACAAAAATTTTATACATATCTGCTCCGCTCAACTAAAATTAAATAATCAGTCAATTGACTGATTATCTGACAAATCCTCTGAAGGAGTTTCTTCGGCTGCTGCTTTAACATCATCTGTCTCATCTTTTGTTTCATTTAGTGAATCTTCAGCCTTTTCTGTGTTTGCAGCCAATGATTTTTTGTACTTATCATAATCGTAGATGGGTGTGAATTTTTTCGCGTAGAATTCCTCTATGGCAATTGCTATCGGTTTCTTTGTGTTTGTTTTAATCAGAGGTTCCGAGCCGTCAATTATCTGCCTTGCCCTTTTTGAAATTATTGTCACTAATGAGTATTGGCTGTCAACCATTTCATTTAATTTATCTATTGATATTCTTTTCATTCTCACATCTCCCTGACTTTGTTGATTATTTCCTTTTTTCTGATTGCCCTGTTTTTCTCGGCTAAAATTATATGCTTGATTTTCTCGGTTGCTATATCCACCCTGTCATTTACCACAACATAATCGTATTGGAAAGCATAATTCAATTCATCGTAGGCCGATTCCATTCTCCGTAAAATTACTTCCTTTGAATCCGTACCCCTTCCTTCAATCCTGTTTTTTAATTCCGTCAATGAAGGGGGAAGAATAAATATGAAGACTCCCATGGGATAATTCTTTTTCACCTGCAAGGCTCCTTGAATATCTATTTCCAAGATTATATCCTTGCCTGCCTTTAGCTGCTTAAATACCTCCTCTTTAGGGGTCCCGTAATAATTGCCGTAAACTTTTGCATATTCAAGAAATTCGTTGTTTTTTACCCTTTTTAAGAATTCTTCCTCTTCTATAAAAAAGTAGTCTATGCCATCCTTCTCCCCTTCCCTGGGCTTCCTGGTGGTAGCTGATACCGAAACCTTCAGGAAACTCATTTCCATAAGAAGCTGCATGCAAATGGTCCCCTTGCCTGCTCCGGAAGGACCTGATATCACCACTAACAATCCTTCTTCCATTGTTCACCTCTATTTGTTATTGTGGTTGTCAAACCTCTGTGCCATTGTATCCGGCTGAATTGCCGATAGGATTATATAGTCGCAGTCGGTTATTATGACAGCCCTGGTTTTTCTGCCGTAAGTAGCATCGATTAATTTGCCCTTTTCACGGGTTTCCTGAATAAGGCGTTTTATGGGAGCCGATTCGGGACTGACAACAGCTACAATCCGATTTGCCAGCGCTATATTACCAAACCCTATGTTAATAGTATTTGACGTGTTTGACATAATTGACTCCTATTCAATGTTTTGTACTTGTTCCCTGATTTTTTCCAAAAGGTTCTTTATTTCAATCACAACTTGTATTATTTCCAAGCTGCTGACCTTAGAGCCTAAGGTATTAATCTCCCTGTTGGCTTCCTGGATGATGAAATCAAGCTTTCTGCCTATTGTTCCCCCGCCTTCCAAGGCTTGGGACAGCTGGGACATATGGGAGTTAAATCTTACTATTTCTTCGTTGACATCACTTTTATCCGCGTAGATTACAATTTCATTGTAGAGCCTGTTTTCATCAAGCTCGTGGTTGGTGCCTAAGAGCTCTTTAATCCTGGTTTCAAATTTATTTTTATAATCCTCCACAATCGTACGGGAGTTTTCGGATATTATTTCCATCAATTCAATAATTTTTGCTACGCTCCGGCTGATGTCGGCTCTTAATTGTACCCCTTCTTTTTCCCGCATTGTCAGGAGGTTTTTTACAGCTTCATTCACGGCATTTTCCAAGCAGGTGCCAAGCTCTTCATCGTCCGGATCATCTTCTTTTGCAGCTAAAACATCCTGAAACCTTATTATTGTATCAAGGGAAGGGCTGCCGTTTATGCCTAAGTCTGTTTTAATCTTATCTATGGCATCCTTATACTGCCTGGCTAAAGCCATATTGGGCACGATTAAGGTGTCCGATTCGCTTATGTATTCAATGTTGATATATACGTCTATTCTACCTCTTTGCAGGTTATTTTTCAAGATTTTTCTGATATTATCCTCGAAAAAGCGCAAAACTTTGGGGGTTTTGATGCTAATGTCGCAATACCTGTTGTTTATGGTTTTTATTTCAGCGGTTATGCTCCTTTTTCCGTCATTGTATTCACCTTTGCCGTAACCGGTCATACTAAATATATTTGCCATTTTTCTCTCCAATTATTAATTGTAATATATTGACACCTTCCATTATACCATTAAAAGCCCCTTATTAAAACAAAAATATTATAGAGGGGGTAAGTCAGGGGTAAAATTATCATAAACCAAAAAAAATTTCATGACATCAGGTTATTTATGGGGTACAATAAATACCAGCAAACAAACACGATAATTTGCGCCGGGAGGATAAAATGTCATTAGACGGTGTTTTTATAAAGAGTATAATAAATGAATTAGATAAAAAGCTTACGGGCGGAAGGGTAGATAAAATACATCAGCCTGATAAAAATGAAATAGTTATGAGCATTAGAAGCAAGGGAGAAAACCTGAAGCTTTTAATAACTGCAGCCGGTTCAAGTCCCAGGCTTCACCTCACAAGCATCACCAGGAAGAATCCTATGGAGCCCCCCATGTTTTGCATGCTTTTGAGGAAACACCTGACAGGGGCCCGTATTACGAGCCTAAGGCAGATAAATTTTGACAGAATCGTTGAAATTTCTTTTGAGTCCAGGGATGAATTGGGGACCCTTGCTAATAAATCCCTCATCGTTGAAATAATGGGCAAACACAGCAACATTATTTTTGTCAATGAAGGCAATACCATAATTGATTCTCTAATAAGAGTCACTCCCCAGGTAAGCTCCGTAAGGCAGGTTTATCCGGGACTTTCTTATAAGGCTCCCCCCGGGTCTGATAAGTTGAACCCCCTGACAGCAGACCGCCAATCATTTATGGAAGAACTTGAATCAACAAACCGGGGCATATTTATATTTGATTTCTTTTATAAGAATTTCACGGGCTTCAGCCCTTTCATATCAAGGGAAATCTGCTGGCTGGCAAATCTCAATGAAAGCACCTGCTTAGGCGAGTTAAGCCATGAAAAAAAGGAAGAACTATGGGATGCCTTCAGTAAGATAAGAGACAGAATAAATGAAAATGACTTTTCTTTTAATATATATTATGATGAAAACAAAATTTATGGCTTTTATTGCTTAGAGGTGGAATACTTAAAGGACTTCGGCAAAAAATCCTTCCCCTCATCCGGTGACCTCCTTGATGAATACTATTATGAATTGGACAATAAGAATAAAATCAACCAAAGGGTTGCAAGTCTCATCAAAAGTATAAATACGAAAATTGCAAGAAATAAAAAGAAGGTTGAAAAGCAGAGAACCGAGCTTCTCAATGCCGAAAGCAGGGATAAGTACAGGATTTACGGAGACCTGATTCTCGCAAACCTCCACAAGAGGCCGGAAGACAACAAGCTGACAGTTGCAAACTACTACGACCCCGACCAAAAAGAAATAACTATACCCTTGGATCCTAAGCTAAGCTTGTCACAAAACAGCCAAAAGTATTTCAAGAGGTACAACAAGCTGAAAAATGCTGCTGAGGAACTTGAAAAATTAATTGATTCAACTTTAAGCGAAATAGCCTACCTGGAAAATATTTTGTTTTCCATCGAGGAATGCGAAACCACTGAGGATTTGGACGACATTTACAGTGAGCTGATTGGCCAGGGGCTGATGAAGAAAAGGTCAAAGATTAATAAGCCTAAAGAGACGAAACCCATCACCACCTTCATATCTTCAGGCGGCCATGAAATATTGGTGGGAAAAAACAATATTCAAAATGATATGATAACATTTAAGATAGCGAAAAGTGAAGATTATTGGTTCCATGCCAAAAATATGCCCGGGTCCCATGTGGTCATCAGGACTATGGGAGATGAATTAACTGATGAAGAATATATTGAAGCGGCTAAGATTGCAGCCTATTACAGCAAGGGAAAAAATTCCGGCAGGGTTGAAGTGGACTATACCAAAAAATCAAACATTAAAAAGCCCCCAAATGCCAAGCCAGGTTTTGTAATATACGACACTAATTATTCAATGCTTGCAGAGCCTGATATCAAGGGGATAAAGTCAAAAGAATAATTTCGGGGACGGTATCCGTCCCCGGTTTTTATTTCTTAGCAATGGATGATATTATTTCACGGCAGTAAAGTTCTGTTTCCATAATTTCCTCTTCCGTCAAAAACTCAGCCGTATTGTGAGCCAAGGGATTTCTTGCCTTATGTAATAAATAAAACCTGTCAGACCATTTAGAAAATTGGTCATTGTTAAAATATGGCGCAAACCTTGTCCAGTAATGCTGGAGGATGTTTCTTAATTCCATGATGCCTACCGTGGTCAGGATATTATCGCTTGCCCTTTCCTTATACTTTTTCTTGTTGACTGCTAAGTTTATATTAACCTTATCAAAATCAATAAAGGTCCTTTTGTTCTTCTTGTATTCCTGGTTTACTCTTTCAAGCTCTTCCATCCACCTTCCGCCAAACATGCCGGTCAGTTCTATTTCAATGATTGACCTTAACTTCTTCTCGGCTTCGGACAAAACAGGCCAAATCTCTCCTACTTCCGGCTGGGATATATCCATGAGGTACTCAACAAAATATTCTGATATGGTTTCATACTTGAATTCATCTATATTATCTTCGCCGGTATCATAAAACCCTTTTATCTTGTTGGAAATATAACCTCTTGATACAAGCTCATCTATATCATATTGTTTTATATTGTATCTGGGCCCGATATAGATCTGCAAAAGCTTGTTATAGAAATCTTCATCCTTTAACAACTCTACTATCCTCTTGAAGTAATCCAAAAATTGTTGATTGCATGCGGAAAGGACGGAATCAAAATCATCAGCCCCCTGCCTGTATACTATTTCCTGTCCGATTGCAGATAAAAGGTAAGGAGACCTGCCCCCATAATACAAAATCTTTTTCTTTATGTCATCGCTCAATTTTATCTGCAGGCTGTCGAACTTATTGAAATATTCCTGCAAATCTTCATTTGAAAATCCCCTGAGGCTAATCTTTTTAAATACTCCGTCTAAAGTCGAGCCTCCGAAGGACCTTGTCTCAATGTGAATCAAGCTCCGCCTTGAAATTGTTATAAAGGTCATCTTATAGTCCGCCGAGGATATTAATTCACGGAAAAACTGAAAGTTGGAAGAGTCGGATCCAAAGACATATTCCGCAAAATCAAACTCATCGATCACTATCACCAGCTTTAATTGTTTGGATATCAGCTTAAATGCCTTTTCTACCTTCCTCCTGAAATTATAGGTATCATTGGTGCCGGCATCAATAGCTGCATCAAGAGCATTGATTTCCTTAAAATAGTTGCCTTCGACAAATTCCAGTTCATCCCTCACCAAGGATAATACATCTGTCCAGAATTCGTTAAAATCTGAAAACTTGCTTATGACCGTCTTGACCGTTATTATGTTTTTATTCTCGTTAAGTTTCACGGCATTTCGTATCAGGGAGCTTTTGCCTATCCTGGTTATGCCCGTTAAGGATATGCTCCCGCTTTTCGAATCATTCTTATACAATAAATCATTGAATTGCTTTAATTGGTCCCTCCGCCCTATAAAGCTTTCTCCTTCAACCTCTGCTCCAACAATGAAAGGATTATCCATCAGTTGTTACCTCCGTATCTTTTAATCAGCCAATCCTTGTACAAGCCTACCTTAATCTTGTACTTGTTTTCTTTTTGCTCCAATACGTCCCTGTCACATAAAAGCTGGAGCAGCATATCCACCCTCTCTTGGGGCAAATCGCAAACAATATCGCTTCTCAGGCAATAATCATCCTTCTGTGACATCTGGGCAATTTTCTTGAGAATTTTTATGTTGTCATCCTTTTTTGCCTTATCTTCTATATCGCCCTCGTCATTAAACAAGGCATCAAATTCGGATTCCGACAGCCTTCCGTTATCCTGCAGAAGTATGTTGTTGATGACATTCTTGATGTCAGCCTCAACTATATAGGGAGATTTTTTATCATTTAGATAATTTACAAGGGCACTGCAGATTTTCACCGTGTAAAAAGCGCTCCCGGCCGTCGCCTGCCAGATTCTTTCAAAGGCTTTTTCGTCCTTGTACCTGGATTCCCTTTCTCCGTTCTCATGGATTATTTGAATGGGTACCTCGCATAATTCCTTGGTGCTTTCACGGGATAAATAGGTTACCCTTTCTTTCTTGACTGTGCCGAAGGGATTGGCAAAATCATTAATGAATTTTTCCATGTAGTCTTGTCCTACTAAAATACCGACAAATTCCAGGTCCTGTATCATGGCCTTCCACAGCTGCATGAAGGTATAATCCAGCCTCCCCTTCTTTATTTCTCCGTAAACATAGGTGAATTCATCTATCAATATCACTATGTTGTAGTCCTTGTTAATCACCTTTTTATTGAAGTTTTCGAAAAAGCTTATAAATAAGCTGGGGCCTATTTCACTGGTCAATTCCCCGATTGTCGGGAAGGAAATATTGCTTGCTTCCATCTTTTCTAAAAGCTCGGGAAAATGGTCCTCCAATTTTTCGTTCAACAGGGTGAGTATCCTGTGTCTGAAGCTGATAATTACCGATTTGCTGTCGTTGCCGCTCAGAATGTTTTGGATGTTGCCTAACTTTATCACGATGGAATTCTTATAGGCAGACTTAATCTTGTTTTCCAAGTGGTATAAAATAGATGACTTGCCTGCCCTCTTTTGGCCGAACAAGGCTATGCATTTGGATCTGAGCAGGGTATTGTCCTTGTTTCTCAAGTTATTTACAATACCGGCTATAAATTCATCCCTACCAAAAAACATATTTTTATCCCTGACTTCACCGCTTGTGTCTATGGCGCTGTAGGGGTTATTAATTTCAATAAAATCAGCTTCCTTGAACAAGTTAATTGAAAAGTCTTCGCTCAGGCAGTCCTCTATGGTATCATCCGGGGATACCATATACTTATACTTTATGGTCAGATTGAACTGGAAGGCCTTCCTGCTGATCTGGTCAGCCGTGGGTTTAACGGCAATAATCAAAGTTTCATCATTTCCCCCCTTGACATAATCCTTGTTGATGTCCCGAGTTATGCAAGTTGTGTGGGTTGCTGAACTGATGTCTATCTCCCTGACCGTCTGGCAATATAATTTGTTTTTTAAAACAAACCTTAATTCACATTCCCTGTTGTTCAAAAATGTGTTGCTGTTTATGATTTCAACCGATAATTCCGGCTTATAAGCTACAAATAACTCAATGAGCTTCCTTTCTGCCACACTGCATATTTCAGGCAGGATTTGTCTTACGGTATCAAAGGCAAAGGGGGTCGGGGATTCAAATATATCCTTTTCCAAGCTCCGGCCCTTTCTGATTATATCCCTCAGGGCAGTTTCCCTGTTATCAAAGTCCTTATCCGTAACAAAGCGGTTTGCAATGTTTAAAAGCCCTATCACTTCCTTCATCCGCTCATTGTCTTTAGCCAAAATTATATTGTATCTTAAGTATTGCTCTAATTTTTCAATGTTGTGTTCTAACCAAAATGTCGAAAATTCAATCTTATCAATTTCCTTTACCGCCTGCTTGAAATCCTGCAGCTTCTGCTTAAACCAAAATATATATTTGCTCCAAAGGTCTTCGAGACTCTTGGTGTTTATATTTTCTATATTGTCGATTCCTAAGGCAGCTTGAAAAACTTCTATTATGGAAGATATTAATTCCTGATTCTTTGATTCGCAAATCTGCTGGCATATTTGGTTTATTAAGTTATTCTTTTTAATAAAGAGCATGGTGCATGCATTTACAAAGTTTACCGGGTTTTCATTTAAGCCGTACTTGGAAAAATAGCTTAAGGGGGTTGTCGGATTCAGGTTTACCCCGGTTTTTGTCACACCGATGGGAATATCCTTTCTTTCTACGAAGAAGGATACCAAGTATCGGACGTAAGCGTTAATATAGAGCTGCTGGTTCAGCTGTTCAATCTCTGCACTTGATTCCAGATACAAGTATCTTGCCGCGTCAATAGGTACTTCCTCGGTTTTAACCGACAGGTCTCCTTCGGCAACCAAGCTTCTTATCATGTATTCAAATCGGGATTTTTTGTTGAATAAACCATCCTTCTCCGTATCCTTGGACATATACTGGTCAATTATTTTGGCAATTGCCAGGCAGGTGTTTCTGTAGTCCTTAGGTCTTTGTGTATTCAAGGTGTTTAAACTGTCTTCTAACTTTCTGACCTTGGTCCTTGCAACCGAAATGGTCCCCTTTAGTTTCTCATCCTCCAAATCATTAACGTGGGTAAAAACAACGGATAATTTAAAATTACTCAGACGGTTTTGCATGATGTCATTCAATTCAAAATCATAGTAGTACAAATCGCTGTCATCTGCTTCCGGCTGCTGGTCTGATTCCAAATTATTGGGATAATATGTACCCTGGATAATGCCGGCGGCTATTTGGTCTGCCGGATTATGGGATAAAATTTCGGAGGCTATCTCCTTTGCTGCCTTTTCATTGTTTTGATTCAGATAGCAAACGGCTAACCTTCTCTTGATGTTTAATTCAATCGATGCGTAAGATCCCGTATAATCGTCCTTAATTCCTAACAATACCTTGTTTTTATTCTTTACGGCTATCCACTCCTGATATGTTTCTATGGCCTTTTCATAGTCCAAACACCCCTTGTTTGAATCTGAAAGTATATCAGCCTTTAAATTTAAATAGTGGAGTTTTCTGTTTACGGCATCGGTATTTTGAATTACTAAATTATAATACTTTAAAAGCTTCTCATAATCCTTTGCCTTTTCATATATTCGTATATACTGGAGGAATACACGTTCCTCTTCAAAATACCTCTTATGTCTTTCGACTAACCTCAAGGCCTTTTTTATGGAATCCGGGTCTTGATTTGCAGTTGATAAATAAAAGGTTATTAAATCGGCCACATGTTTCTCATTATTGGGATTCTTGTTAACCAGTGACAATAAAATGCTTTCCTTTTTTTCAGGGTCCAATAAGTCTTCTTTCTCGGTCCTGTATGTGGTTTTATCGATTACAGGGGCAAAGGTCTCATATGATTTGCGAACTTCTTCAGGAATAGGGTTTTTGGGCTTTACATTCACTGCTGCAAGCTTTCCGCCCGGAAGCTTCCTTGCCTCAAAAGTTACCTCGATTCCGGAAATATCATAGTCGGTACAGAGTTTTCCGGCCAAGGCCTTGTCACTCACCCCCCTGAGCAGGAAGCTGTATACGTCCTTTCCCGAATAAATGGTACCAATTTCTTTATTGGGAGTGTAAGAGTTAATATATCCTTCCCTTGATGTTCCCAAGAATTTCTTTGCCTCTGCTTGCGGTTTTTCGGGTATGGATTTGCTGAAACGGATGCCTGTGGCAACCTTGCCGTATGTCCCTCTTTTTTTGTTAAAACGTTCCGATAAACTGAATTCAACATATATATCTTTATATGAACCTCTTAAAATCTTGTTTTTTAGATTTTCATCCCAAACTTCGGAAATATGAAAAAAAACAGAATCCACGAAGGTGGAAATAAAACCGGTGTTGTTTAACGGATTGAACCTGATTATCCTCCCGGTCAGCATTTCATTGGTCTCATTCTTATTACCGGCATCCTTTGCTTTATCAATCTCCTCATTGATAAAATCAATCAAGAGATTATCTTTCTTGTACTTGTTGCTTTCTGCCGTTTGATTTATAATTGCAAGCAAATTGTCAGGTGAATAATATGTAAGGTTATCAGGCCAATTGATGCTTATTTTTGAAAGGGATGAAAAGTAAACAAAGGCATCAGTAAAAAGCTTAATACTTTCACTGTTTAAATTATCTTTCTTCCTGTTGAAACACTCTTTCAGTACAGAAATATCCTTAATCTTTTCCGTACTTACGACCATCAGCTTAAAGACATTTTCAATTTCTCTAATACTATCGGCAGTTAAGCAAGCAGCTGCCGACGCATTCATGGCACCTTCATCATTGCCGCATTTTAGGTACATGGCTGCGGAAGGCATATATTTCTTGGCTTTATAGTAATAGTCCCCGGCTTCTTTAAAATTTCCGCATACAAAGTATACTTCGCCTAAGGCATAGTTATAGAAATCAATGTCGCTGCTTTCCTGAAGATGCTTGATTGACGCAATTATCCTGTCCATTCTTCCGAATTTAGGGTCTGTTTCCTTCAGCTTGACAGCATATAAAAATGAATTTTCAATGCTTAAAAAATCATCCGATATATTATCCTTGGCTGATTTTCGCTCTTTGCTGAAATCACTTGCCGAAAACTCGTACTTGATATCAATGCCTTTGAAAAAGTCCATGGAAGCTTTTATTTCTTTTTGGAAGGGGGTTTTATTTAAATCATCGCCGTCATTGCTTAAATTGTCTTCGATAATTTCATAATCGGCAATACCGTTGAAGTTTATTGGCTTTGGTCGTCCGTTGGCCGCAATCACCACAATATTGTCATCATATGAAATAACTTTGCCGGTATGTACTGCTCCGCTGTTTAAAGTAATCTTAACCTTTTCGTCTACTTTAACATCATTTTTAAAATATA
Organism: Tissierellia bacterium; assembly: GCA_012520455.1. GTDB lineage: Bacteria > Bacillota > Clostridia > Tissierellales > Sedimentibacteraceae > Sedimentibacter. The sequence continues at coordinate 13,864 of JAAYOE010000186.1, read as the reverse complement.
AACCTATACTCATCGTCTACTCCTTTTAGTTGCAGAATAATTTTGCCGTATTTCAAATGAGCAATTGAAAGACAATAATATAACAATTCTATCATTTTTCGACAGAATAATCAAATTAAATTTTGCCCGTAAAAATCGGGATGACCCTTGTCATCCCGGTATTTTTCATTCTATTCGGTTATAACAACCTGGTTGATTTTATCTGTTTCTTCAAGCCGGACGCTGATTCTTTCACTTCTTGACGTGGGTACATTTTTGCCGATAAAATCCGCCCTGATCGGCAATTCCCTGTGCCCCCTGTCAATCAAAACAGCCAATTCAACGTTTTTAGGCCTCCCCTGGTCAACAATGGCATCCAAGGCCGCCCTTACTGTCCTGCCTGTATATAAAACATCATCTACCAAAACAACCGTCTTATCCTTTATGTTATAGTCAAAGCTTTGTACCGCCAAGGGTGCCCTGTCATCCTTTTCCACATCATCCCTGTAATAGGTGATGTCCAAGGGGAAGACCGGAACCCTTGAGCCTTCTATTTCTTCGATTTTTTTAGCCAGTCTGAGGGCCAGGGGCCAGCCCCTGGTCTTTATACCGACCAATACTATGTTATCTACCCCTTTATTTTTTTCGATAATTTCATGTGCGATTCTGAATACTGCCCTTTCGATTGCTTTTTCATCCATTATGTAAGCCTTTATTTTCATAGTACCCTCCCTTCACGATATCCTAAGATTGCGTTCAGAATTATAGCCTCATCTATGCCTTATAATTTTATTTTATTTAATACTTTTATAAAATAATCCGGCAATTCACTGTCGAATTCCATGTATTGACTGGTGGCGGGGTGGACAAACCCCAAAGTTTTGGAATGCAAAAGCTGGCCTTTCAAGCCGAATTTATCTGACTTGGTCCCGTAAACATCATCCCCCACAACCGGGTGGCCTATATGCTTCATATGAACCCTTATTTGATGAGTCCTGCCGGTTTTCAGCCTTAATTTCACCAAGGTATAACTGCCGTATCTTTCAACCACCCAATAATTTGTTATGGCTTCCTTGCTGTTCTTTTGTGTTACGGTATATTTTTTTCTGTCCTTTTCACTTCTCCCAAGGGGGGCATTGATTTCCCCTTCATCTTCCTTTATGTTCCCTTGAACCAGGGCGTAATATATCCTTTTAATCGAATGGTCCTTCAGGCATTGGGCCAAAAAATTGTGGGCCTTGTCATTTTTAGCGACCAGCATCAGGCCCGAAGTATTCTTATCCAGCCTGTGAACAATCCCCGGACGCAAAACCCCGTTTATGGTCGATAAGTCTTTGAGGTGATACATAAGCCCGTTAACCAGGGTTCCGGTATAATGACCCGGGGCAGGATGGACCACCATTCCCTGGGCCTTGTTTATCACCGCTAAATCCATGTCCTCATATACAATATCCAAGGGGATGTCTTCTGCCGCCACATCCAAGACTTCAGGAGGCGGAATTATAATTCTTAGGGTATCCTTTAATTTGACCTTATAATTTGCCTTTACCTTTCTTTCATTGACGGTTACCCTCCCGTCACTGATGAGCTTTTGTACGAAATTCCGCGATTCCTTCAATTTATCCGAAAGGAAGACATCAATCCTCTGCTTTTCCCCATCGGAAACCAAAATGATTTCCCTGCCCTCATCACCCGGAAGAAAATCATCCTCAAAGTCGTCCGAATCATAGTCATCAAAATCTATCCTGCCTTCCTTTTCTTCAAAATTATTAAAATCTTTCATTGCCTTCACTCTTTTCAAACCTGTTAAAAAGGATTAAAACCACCATGATTAGGGTGCCGCATACGATAAAGCTGTCCGCAACGTTAAATACGGGAAAATTATAAAGATTGCCGAACCTTACATCTATAAAATCAATAACATAGCCTAATCTCAGCCTGTCGATAAAGTTCCCTAGGGCTCCTCCGCTTATCATGGCAATTGAAAGTTTGGACAAATTGGAAATATTCTTTGTTCTAAAATAAATATATCCCAAAAAAATCAGCATGAGGATGGTCATAACCAAGAAAAACGTTCTTTGGTTCTGCAAAATGCTGAAAGCGGCCCCCTTGTTTTCCGCATAGGTAAAACGCAAAAAATTCCCTATTATTTTTATCGAACCCCCGTTTTTTAGAACATCTGCTGCCCATAATTTCGTCAGCCGGTCTAAAAGAACCGAAAAAATAATTACGCCAATCGCTGCTATATTCATAATTACTCCTGTCAAACATAATGCTTGATTTGTATTTTTTGCCTTCCGCTCTTTGTCCTGCCGCATATCTTATGTATTTTAAACCGTCCTGCCCTGGTGATTGACAAGAGGTCCCCTTCCTTTAATTCGGTGCTGGCTTTGTCTTCCGGTATGTGGTTGATTTTAACCTTTCCACCCCTTATGATATCGGCTGCCTTGTCCCTTGATGTTTTTGTAAGGTGCTTGACAAGGTTGTCAAGCCGCATGGAAGAGCTAATAATATTCAAAATTTCATGTTCCTGCTCTTTAAAGTCCACTGAGCTTAAACTTATTTCTTCCGCTTCAATCCTGTTATGACCTATTTTATCCAAATTGAAAATTATATAATCACCAATATCCCTGTGAATAAGAATATCTGCATGGTCATCAAAGACAAAGATATCCCCTGTCTTGCTTCTTTCAATACCCAGGGACATGAGGGCACCCAAGTAATCCCTGTGGGTCAGTTTCTTGAATTTTGACTTGTTTTTTATCCTGATGCCCGAAATAAAATCATTTACATCTATTTCGCTATAATGAGGGTATAAAATGAAAACTTTCCTCTCACAATTTTCATATGAGGGGAAAATTTCATAATCTATATCATAGTATTTTATTACCGGTATGCTCATTTCAACAATATATGGATTTATGAAGTCCGTCAGTGCTGTTATGTGATTCTTCCTGACATGCAATGCCTTGTCTTGAATCTTTTTAACCGTCCCCTTGGCTTCATCATCCTTGATGAAATCAAAATATTTTTCTAAGTCTTTCATTTTTCTCCTTTTAGCCTGCCCCTTGATTATTATCTGCCTTGCCTGTAATACAGGATTAGGTCATATAGGGCGTCTCATATGGCATATACTAATCTTACCAATAAATTCAACAATATGATAGCTAATATGGGAGAAAAGTCAACCATTCCCATGCCTAATCCTAATTTATCTAAAATTGCCCTGCAAGGAGCCAGTACCGGCTCGGTCATCTGATAGATAAAGTAGGAAATTCTTGAAGTTTGTAGGGTTGGGAAAAATGATAATATTGCCCGGACCAGTATCAAATAATAAATTATTCTTAATAGTGTTCCGAGTGCTATCTTAATAATATAAAACATACTTGCTCCTTATTTACCGAAATAATAATTCCTTTCATACCTGTCTCTTAATCTTCCGTCAATTTGTACATTGTTAGGAGCCAATACGAATATTCCGTTTGATACTTTTTGGATGCTTGCTTCCAATGCGTAAACAGCACCCTTGATAAATTCAAATACCTGCTTTTGGTCTTCAAGCTCCATCCCTTCAATATTGAGGACCACAACTTTTCTGTTCTTGATTTCATCGACTGCCTTTGTACAATCCTCGTACTTTGCCGGCTCACATATGAAGACTTTCATGTCGGTGTTGGAATGAACCTTGATTACATTGCTTTTCTTTGAGTAACCATCCATCCTTTCATTTTTGTTTCTTTCGGGATTACCCTCGGAAACAAGATCCTCCTCCTCATAGTCTTCTTCCAGGTCCGTGATGCCTATGAAGTCCTTTACTTTTTCCATCATACTCATTTACTCTTCCTCCTTATATTTTCTGGCTCCGAATATAGCTGTTCCGATACGAATCATGTTAGAGCCTTCCTCGATTGCAATTTCAAAATCATTTGTCATGCCCATGGACAAGTATTTCATTTCTGCATTTTTCAAATTCATGGCCGATATCTTGTCATATATATCCTTCATCTTTTTGAAAACCCACCTCACATCCTCGGGATTTTCGCAAAAAGGGGCAACTGTCATAAGTCCTGATACTTTTATGTTTTCAAATTCCTCCATACTTTTCACAAAATCATAAACATTTTCTTCCTTTATGCCGAATTTGCTTTCTTCTTCCCCTATATTGAGTTCAATGAGGACATTTGCAACAATGCCCGCCTTTTTTGCCCTCTTGTCTATCTCTTCGGCTAAACTCAGGCTCTCAACAGAATGAATCAGGACTGTTTTGTCAATTATGTACTTTACTTTGTTCTTCTGTAAGTGGCCTATCATGTGCCACTTAATATCTATATCCTTCAGGTCTTCGTATTTTTTTACCAGTTCCTGAACCCTGTTTTCTCCTAAATTGTCAACACCTGCTGCAACTGCTTCTCTGACTTTAGGAGATTCAACCGTTTTCGACACGGCTATGAGTGTTATATCATTCGGATTTCTTCCGACTTTTTTGCAGGCAGCTTCAATTTTTTTCACAATGTCGTCAATATTTTCCCTAATGCTCAATTCTACCTCCTAATCCGCAATCTGGCCTTCATACACCTTATCAGGCTCAAGTATTATTTTATCAAATATTTTAATTGTAGGATATCTTTTTTCACCCACTTTTATAATATTTCTTTCATTTACCCCTATGTAATCACCGGGAAAAACAACCGAATGCTCTTCATCGCTCCCTAATATCTGAACCGGGAAAAATTTGATGATATTGCTGGCATCCTGCACATATACGCCCTTCATCCCGTCAAGGTCGGTCAATGCCCGGTTTTCTATTTTAAGGCCCTCATAGGTTGCCGTAATAAGCTCGATATTGACATATCTCTTATCATATACCTTGTAGAAATAGTCATCGAAAAACAATACTAATACCGATTCCTCGCTACCGTAATTAATTTTTTCTATATAACCCCAGACCAAGTGCTGGCCTCCATCTGACAGGACCCTTACCTTTATGTATTTGTTTTCTTCAAACAGCTTTGCTTTTTCGTTATTTAACTTAACAACTATATAATATTCAAAGTTTTTGATTATCTTGAAGAAGTCTTCCCCATCTTGAACATGGTCCTTTTTAGTCTTTATGGTATATTCACGCCTGCCAATACTGCTGGGTGTCATGTCTCCAACATTTTCAAAAGTATAAATCTCTTCCAACCCGTCGGTTTTGTATGAAATAATTCCGGCCCGGTCTGAATAGTAGGGAACCTTATGGGTGGAAATGCTGTTTACGAGATTGTTTTTCATTTCACGCAGCTGACTCGCCGAATAGCCTTCATATTGGCTGCCGTAATAGTCCCCCCTTGTCATTTGCTCCACTATATTGTACATATTCTCTAAGTCATTGCTCAATAAGCTTATTTGCAATTCGTTTTGATAAGCAGTGAAGTTTTCTTGGGATAAAACCTGGCTGCTCTTTTCCAACCTGTCTATAGCAGCTTGAATTTCGGCAATTTGTCTGTTTACTTCAGCTGAATCCGCATCGGTATTTATATCGGCTATAAGCTGCCCCTTCTTTATTTTGGCTCCTTCCTCGCAATAGTATAAAACGTTGCCATCAATGGTTGCCTTATATACGTTTTCATCTTTTACAACAATACCCTCAGCCTTTATTACATCCTCCAAAATTCCGTTTTCCACTACCATGATGTCCGGGGGCGACTTGAAATTTTGAAATATATAAATGGCTATAACAACTATCACAAAGGATAGAAAGAAATTTTTTAACCCAAAATTTTTTCTCGCCACTTTTTTATCTCCAAATTTCTAAGTACTATCTTTTTCCTATGTATGAGTTTCTTCCGGCTGAGCCTTCAGAAATGAATATGGTTCTTCAGCTTAATTATGTATATTATAACATAATCTTCATATATTGTGCAAGCAATATCGGGTGACTTTCGGTAAAAATTGCAATAATTATTAAAATTAATCAATATATATGACATATTTTACCTGTTTGCCCTAAATCAATACTTATTTTCCAATTCTTCCTTAATGCTGAGGGCCACAGGGTCATGGGGATTGATTTTTAAGGCTGTTTGAATATCTTCTTTTGCCTTGTCAGCTTGATTGTTGTACATATAGGCTACAGCCCTGTTGCAAAACACCTCGCTCTTGCCCGGGTCCAGGCTCAGGAGCTTTGAAAAAAGTTCAGCCGCTTCAACATATTTACCCCTTATTATTTTGCAAAGGCCTAATTCATTCAAGGTTTCCTTTTGGGCCCCGTCTATCTTTAATACATTCTCAAAGTATGTTTCCGCAATTTCATACTCTCCCTTGGACCTGTAAGCCAGCCCGATAAAAAACAACAAATTCCACCACCCGCTGAAGTCCTTGACTAAGGGGAGCAAAAGCTCCAAGGCTTCGTCAGGCTTTTCTTTTAAGACTAAATTATATCCCTTTTCAAAATCAACATAGGGTTTCAGTTGAATTAATTCATTTCTTATCTCTTCTGTTCTTAAATCATCCTCGTCCAATTCCTGATGCTTCTGCCAGGTGAGTTCCGCCTTGATAAATTGCTGTTTCCTCTTGTAATAGTAACCTAATTTATAATAGGCTAAGGAAAACTTATCATTGTAGTCAAGGCATTTCTCGAAATAGTAATTGGCTTCCTCCAAAAAATACCGGCCGGTATCATTTCCTTTTTCGTGCTGGTCCATCCCCATTTTCTCCAGGCAGGAAGCGTAGATGAAGCAGGTCTTTTCATTTTCTTCATTGTTTATCAGGGCTTTACCGTAAACCACGCCGTCTTCCGCCTTAATGTCATTATTTATGCAATAAATAACATAAGGCTCAAAGCTGAAGTCAAGGTCCCTAAACATGTCCATATAATCCTTTATGTATTCAAAATCCCTGTCTGTTCCAATAATATATATGATACCGTCGATTATGTTGTTAAGGGTTATCCCGTCTATTTGACCCTGCTTCCCTATATCCTCCAAAAGCCTTTCAATCCTTACGGGTACCGGGAGCTCCTTATTTGTAACATATGTTTTATCCTTGAAGTTAACGGCTGCACCCTTTTTTAAGCTGATAAAGGATATATCTTTTCTTTTTTTTGTAAAAAACTCTTCAATATATTCTTCTCTTTTCATTTAGCCTCCTCTATGTCGTTAACAACATATGTTTCACACCTGTTAAAGATATTTTCCCTGTCCCTGTATATAAATAAGATAATATTTCCTCCGATTTGGCAAATCCTGAAATCATTTACAATCTTTTCTTCACTTGAAGGAAAGTATTTATTCTTAAAATCAACATCATGAGCCAGCCCCTTCTTAAGGCTCTTAAACCTGTCTTCCGACTCTCTGTCTAAATAGTCAGGCAATTCTTCAAATTGGTTGTTAAATATATAGTCAAATTTCAATGCCTGTATGAATTCGTCGTCAATACCCTTCATATCTTTCACATAATCATAGAGGATTCTATAAAGCTTTTTCCTGCTGTGAGCCTTGTTGTATAAATCATATTTCTGCCAGTAATCACTGAATGACGAGTAAAACTCAAAGGGTGACTCGGCAAACCAGGTACCTGCTGCATATTTTATGGATTTGTTGAAGTATTTTTCATTATAATATTTATCCACCAATTCTTCAATATTTTTTAATTTTAATAATTCCCCTAAGCTGATGTATTTTGTACAGATTACTTCATAGGGTGCTTTTAAGGTGTGTTTTATCCCGTGCTTTTCTTTATCCCTGAAGATTTTGGTTCCCTTCAGGACTTTTAGAAAGCCTAACTGGATTTTCTCCGCATTAAGCTTATATATACCGTCAAAGGACTTTTTGAAGCTTTCATAATCTTCATAAGGGAGGCCTGCAATAAGGTCCAGATGAAGGTGGATGTTCTTGTTTTTCCCTATTTCCCTGATTGCTCTGCTCAACTTATCCTTATCCATATGCCTGTCGATTTCACACAAGGTATCCACATTCAAGGATTGAACGCCTATTTCAAATTGGAACATATTTACGGGCATTTTTCCTAAAAAACTTAAGAACTGGTCATTTATTATGTCGGCAGTAATTTCGAAATGTATTGTCATATTGTTTTTATTGTTTTCAACAATATACTCCATTATTTCCATGGACCGCCTGTAATCCGCATTAAAGGTCCTGTCAACGAACTTGATTTGCCTTGCCTTTGTATTTAAAAGCATCTTCAAGTCCCTCTTAACCCTCTCCATGGAAAAAAATCTCAATTTTTTATCGATTGAGGACAGGCAGAAAGAACAGGAAAAAGGGCATCCCCTGGAGGATTCGTAATAGATGATTTTGTTTTCAAATTCTTCTTCTGGCTCATAGGGGTAATTGATTATATCTAAATTATCAATAAGTCCCCTGCTTTCGTTAATTATTGCTTCATTGTTTTCCCTGAAAGCCAGTCCCTTGATCTTACGGAGCAGGGGACTTGGTTTTTGGATTTCTTCAAGAAATTCTTTAAAAGTTTCCTCCCCTTCCCCAAAGATTACAAAATCGATGAAGGGGTTGGATTCCATCAATTCTTTTATCTCAAAGGAAACCTCGGGCCCTCCGTAGAGTAACCTGGCCTCACTCTTTGATTCCTTTATTATGTATGAAATATCCTTTATATAATCAATGTTCCATATGTAGCAGGAAAAGCAAATCAGGTCCGGACCTTCAGCCAATATTTCGCCCAATATGTATTCCGGTCTTTGATTGATGGTAAATTCTTTTATTACAATATCAAAATCACCGCAGTATTTTTTTAAATATCGGACGGCTAAGTTTGCGTGAATATATTTAGAATCCAAGGTTATCAACAGTATTTTCATATCCTTATCCTCAAAAGCCCTGATTTATTCCTTATTAAAGCCGTATTCCCTGTTTTCTTCAACACCCGGCACCTCCCCAAGAGAGGGTGGCTGAAAGCCGGATTCTTTAAACATTCCCTGATATCCGGAATCTCGTCCGGTATTATTAATTTTTCGGGATTTATTAAACCCTTTCTGAGTTTATACAAGTATGTTGAAAAACTGTCTATTGTATCTGATTTGCCCTCTTCGGAGGATTCCTTTGTTTTTTCAAATATGTAATTTAAAACCTTGTAAGTTCCCTTCATATCATCATCAAACAACATTGGTCTTGATAGGAGTTTTATTCTTTCTTTTTCAAAGGCAATTATGTAATCCCTGGCGATTTCCAATTCATTTTTTGTAAAATATTCCTTGATAGAAAAATCTATCAGCCTTTCCCTGGTTATTTCCTCAATCCTCTCCCTATCAGCCTTATCCATATACTCATAAACTGCAGATGAAATGAGCAAGGCATCCAACAGGGTGTTCTTATTCAAGGTGTAAAAGGTAACCGCTTTAAAGACTTCTACTATTGTATTTTCCCACAGGGTGTTTGTTAAAATAAGGGGAATAATTTTAAATTCAAAAAGCCTGTCCTCCATATCCCATGGCCTTTTATTCTGCAGCCAATAATTGATTGTTTCATCATTCCCTGCCATATAACAAGAAAATAATTCAATTTCCTTTTTGTACCTGTCTGTGTCAAAAAGACACCCTATATTGTTTTCATAGGGAATAAGGCATTTTACGCTTATCAAAAACAGCTGGAATTCAATTGTGTCCCTATTATCATAACAGGAGCTTAAAAGGTTGTTTATTCTGTCTTCCATATATTCTCCTAAAAAAAGAATCAGCAGTATTTACTGCGATTCCATTATACAATCAATCCCATAAATTATCAAATGCTATTATCGATTCTCAAATTCTTCTTTAAAGCCCTTAGCATACTGCAAAACCTTCAATGAGTAGTCGCTGATCCCCCTCACATCCTGTGACTTTAAATAGTCTTCAAGGCCTTTCTGGCCCCTGTTGTAAGCGGTTAAAACCTTATGCAGGTCATTGTCATAGACATTCTTAAGGTAGGAAAGCTGTGTAAGGGTAAGCTTTATGTTGAATTGGGGATCCAATAGCATTTCATGTTCATATGAATAGCCTAAGTTTTCTGCAATAATTCTTGCAGTGTTCTCCATAAGCTGGCCCAGGCCAAGCTCCCCTCCCGACCCGACAGCCTTAGTATTAAAATCACTTTCTCTTTTTATGAGCCCCAATACAAGAAAGGGGTCCAGGTATTTCTCCCTGCATTCTTGGACAAGATACCTGCAGAGGTCATATTCCAATCCCGTAACCTTATTTATAAAATCAGTCAATTCCTTTTCGCGAATAAATGCATCCCTGTAATCGTAAATAAATGGTTTTACTATTGATTCTTGAGGAAATTTGTAATAAATCTGTTTATCCCCTGCTGCCGCTGCTGCTCCTGAATTTACCATCATAAAGTAAGATAATATACAAATAACTGTTAAAATAGTCAGGTATTTTTTGCCCTTCATTTCATACCTCCTTGTCCAACTCTAAGTATATGCCGGAAGTAAGAAATACTCAATGTAGAAAGCTGAAATCTATTGTTGAATAAGGAGATAATTTGACAGTCAAGTAAAAAGGGAACGCTGAGCGTTCCTGATTACATCTTTTCCGGTGCTTCCATTCCAAGAAGCTCCATTCCTTTCTTGAGAACCCTGTTTACGGTTAAGGTTAAAAGCAGCCTTGCCTTTTTAACCCTTTCATCCTCCTCCGTTACAATCGGACGTTCGTGATAGAATCTGTTGAATTCCTGGGCCAGACCCACAATATATCGGGTTACCATAAAAGGTTCGTACTTGTCATGGGCATTTAATACCGCATCCTTAAAGCCTTCCAATTTCTTTATGACATTGAATGATTCATTGTCGGTAAAAACAGTGTAGTCCACATCATCGTTTATTTCTATGTCAGCTTTTCGAAGAAGGCTGGAGGTCCTTGCGTATGTATACTGGACATATGGCCCTGTTTCCCCTTCAAAACTCAAGGTCTTATCCCAAGAAAACACATAGTCTTTGATACGGTTGTTGAAAAGCTCCTGGAATATTACCGCCCCTATTCCAACCTGCCTTGCAACTTCCTCCTTGTTTTCCAGGTTGGGATTTCTTTCATCGATGATTTCTCTGGTCTTTTCGATTGCCTTATTTAAAACATCTTCTAAATATACAACCCTTCCCTTTCTCGTGGATAAGGCCCCGTCCTCCAAGCTTACGGTTCCAAACATCACGTGGACACAGTCGTATGCCCAGTCGTATCCCATTAAATCGATTATTTTTCTCCATTGGTCGAAGTGGAGCTTCTGCTGGGCCCCAACCACATATATATTCTTATAGAAATCGTAGGTTTCCTTCCTGTATTTTGCGGCAGCCACGTCCCTGGTTACATAGAGGGTGGACCCGTCACTCTTTTGAATGAGGGCATCGGTCAGGCCGTATTCGGAAAGCTCCACTATTTTTGCTCCCTCAGATTCCTTAAGGAGGCATTTGTCCTCTAATTCATCTATTATTGCAGGCATTTTATCCGAATAAAAACTTTCCCCGGCATAGGAATCAAATTTAATGCCGAACATATCATATACCCGGTTGAATTCCTTAAGGCTCACTTCCCTGAACCATGCCCACAATTTATGAGCTTCCTCATCTCCTGTTTCCAACTGCTTAAACCAATACCTGGCCTCTTCCTGGTATTCGGGATGGGTTTCAATTTCCTTATTGTATCGCACATAGAGCTTCATCAATTCATTTATGGGGTCTTTTTCAATTGCTTCAACAACTTCCGGAGTCGCCCATTTTTTATAAGCAGATATAAGCATGCCGAACTGGGTTCCATAATCCCCTAAATGGTTTATTGCAACAGTATTGTATCCTAAGTATGTATAAATTTTGTGTATGGCATTCCCTATCAGGGTTGAACGTATATGGCCTATATGAAAGGGTTTCGCTATATTAGGAGATGAAAACTCGACAATTACGGTCTTGCCTTGACCTACATCGGTCCTGCCGAAATTTTCCTTTTCCTTAAAAGCCGTTCTCAATACTTTTTCGGCAAACTGAGACTTGTTCACAAAAAAGTTAACATAGGGTCCGGCGCTTTCTATCTTTTCGAACTCATCCGGCTTCCCTATTTTTTCAACAAATTCATTAGCTAAAGCAGCAGGAGACTTTCTGTATTTCTTAGCAAATTTAAAACAAGGTACCGCATAGTCTCCCATATCGGTATTGGGTGGTATCTCTATCAATTGAAGAGCATCATCCATCGACAGCTCAGGTTCTATAGATGTAAAAATTTCAGCTACTTTTTCCTTAAAATCCATCTCTCTCCTCCAAGATAATCACGAATTATTAAAACTAAAACCCACCCCTAAACATGAGTCCGGCAGGCTGCAGCTTATTTTTTAGTAATGATATCACAGCATTTTCAATGTGTCAACTTATAAGTCTAACTCGGTTTCCCCGTCTCCCTGAGTTATATGCCATTTATCATGGCCTGTTAACTCATCCAATGTAACCCTGTCAGAAAGAATATGAGCTATCATCATATTATTCTTGGGAGGCTTTCGGGTCACCATAAATCCGTTTTTCAGAAGAACCTTCCTGTATTCACCGAAAAGACCCGTTCCTACAACCGCATATTCAAGCTTGTTGTCATAGCAATATTTTGCTATGCCGTTTGCCAATGCTCTTATGTATCTTTCATTTGAGGGGTCCGTGAAGAATTCTACGGCTGATGTCATTTTTGACCCGTTAGCAACTGCATTGTGAAGTATGGCAAAGCCGATTATCTCACCCTTAAGCCTTGCGAGAAGGGTTGCATAATCAACATCCGGCCTTTCGTTGTACCTGTAATTCAAGTACTTATAATCCCTGACCAAAAGAACCTTGTATTTTGATTTATATTTATCCCAGCAATCCTGGACTTCTTCAGGAACCTTGTCAAGTATTTCAAATTTTATTTCTTTATCCATTTCCCCATTCAGCCTGTTCTTCATGAAAGAAGCAAAAATTGCGTTCCCAAGGTTCGCTAAAAAACCTATCTTGATTCTTCTTTTGAGAATATTGTTAATGAGTATGGGCTTAACGTATACTTCCTTTTCGAAAAGAGTAGGCCAGCCGAATTTCTGATAGGCAGGATAGGATTGATCATTTGCCAAACCAATAATCACATCCACCCCGTCTTCCCTGCCCCTCTCACAGGAGTTTTCCGTCATTTTTCTGAATATTCCCTGCCTCTTATAATCCGGGTGGGTCATGGATTTTACGGAATGAGCAGCCAGCAGGACCTTGCCGTCAACGTAAAGCTCATTTGGCAAAAGCCCGTCGCAGCCTATAACCTTATCCCCTTCCTTCAAGAGATACATCATATTCCCTGATTTATTGTAAGGGTTCTTGTCGAACAGCCATTCATACATTTCCTTCTTGGAGTTGGTTGCTTCACCGAATGAGATTACCGACAATTCTTCAAAGGCGGCAAAATCTCTGTCCATATCCAACCTTACTATCTCTCTTTCCATATTTCCTCCGTTTTTGCTGAGATTTTCATTAAATTATATGTAATTTTACAATAATAATCATTGCATGTAAATAAAAAATGATTAAAGTTAATTCAGGTTATAAATAACCGAAGGGTGTCATTCTGAACGCAAGTGAAGAATCTCATAGAATCCTTCGCATATGCTCAGGATGCCAACAGGAATAAATATAATTACTCATATTCAAACAATACAATTTTACAGCCCTTGCATCTTAGTCCTGGCACCTTGTTAGCCCTTCGTATGGGCATTGCTACCAAATTCTCGTCATAGAAGTCAAAAAGCCTGGGCTTATCGTCTTCAGACCACAATATTTGCTTCCTGGAATGAACATATCCTTTTTCCATGACCTGTCCGCATATGGGACAAGAAAAAGTCTCAATCTTTCTTTCCATATATCCACCTCGTTTTTATTTTCAGGGACGGTTCTTTTCGTTCTC
>JAAYOE010000185.1 GCA_012520455.1 Tissierellia bacterium | reverse complement strand
TATCTTGGTTTCATTGTTTGACAATATTTCTTCAATCAAGGCACAAACTATGTTTTCCTTGTTTACTTCCTTTATTTCTGCTATGTATTCCTTGCTTTGGGTCACGACGGAAATTCTGTCTCCGGACTTTGCCCTGAGGATTGTCTTCAAATGTCTTGCATCTCCGCCTTGGACCCTTATCATATCATTTTTTATATTATCATCGGCACAAAAATATCTGAACATACTTCCTCCATTTCTTAAGTAATGACAAGGGGACGGGGGTACTGTCATCAAAATTTTAGGGACGGTTCTTTTCGTTCTTAACTTCTTGTTTTATGTGTTTTAGGGACGGTTCTTTTCGTTCTTAACTTCTGTCCAGCAGGGACGGTTCTTTTTTGGACATTTTTTACCCATTGAGAACCGTCCCCTTTGTACCGGAGAGGACCGTCCATTTTGGACTGGTGTCCCAATGGGACAGTTAGGACCGTCCCCAGTGTCCCTCCGGAGAGAACCGTCCCCAGTGTCCCTCTGGGCTCCTTCGCTAACGCTTAGGATGACAATTTTGCAGTTATTGATACCCATTCCTCGCTTTGGTTTACTTCAATTATCTCAAATCCCAAGCTTTTAAAATTATCGATTACATCCTGCTTATATTTTGCTATTATCCCCGAAGCAATCACCAAACCGTTCTTTTTCAAAAAATTTGGAAATGTATGGCTCATTCCCATTATTATCTGAGCAATAATATTTACTGCTATCACATCGTACATATTGTATCCGATTTTTTCCTGGAGGCCCTTATCTTCGGTTATATCGCCCAAGTAAACAGTGAACCTGTCATCGTAAATATTGTTGAGGACGGCATTTTCTTTTGAAATCCGCACAGAGTTTTCGTCAATATCAACACCTACGCATTCCTTTGCACCAAGAAGCAGGGCGGCAATTGACAAGATACCGCTGCCGCAACCTATGTCCAGAACTTCCGCATCTTTTTTCATATGCTTGATTATCTGCTCGATGCAAAGGCGGGTTGTCTGGTGCTGTCCGGTGCCAAAGCTCATGCCCGGGTCGATTTCAAGAATAATTTTTCCGTCTGTCGGGTCTTTATAGTCTTCCCATGAAGGCTTAATTATTATCTTATCCCCCACTGTAAAGGGCTTGAAATACTGCTTCCAGCTGTTCGCCCAGTCTTCGTCGTTAAGAATTCTTGTCTCCACCCTTAGACTTCCAAGGTCAATACTCATATTATCTTTTTTTAATTCCTCAACAAATTCATAAACATTTTTGAGTTGTTTTCTTCCCTGCTCGGTATCGGCCAGATATACCTTAACACAGCTTTCGATATCTTTAATCTTTGCAAGCTGGTCTTCATCAAAATAGTCCCAGTCAAGTGTTTCACCCCTTAAGAACTCATCATAGACCCCTGCATCTTCAATTACGGCATCATTAATGTTCAATTTCAGCAATGCCCCGTTAATTATTTCAATTCCGTTTGTTGTTGTATAAATGGAAACCTCGGTCCAGTTCATATTTCCCTCCCGTGAGATTTTTTCTGTCAAGCCCAGGATGCCATTTTCATTATATTATCCATTGAAATTATTATCAACAAATAATACAAAAAATAAACCCTCTCCTGTCCGGAGAGAGTATAGATGACAAGGGGACGGGGGTACTGTCATCAGATGTCAATGACCCAGAGGGGACGGTTTTTTCACCCAAGGGGAACGGTTCTTTTTGGACATATTTATGTTTAGAGAGAACCGTCCCTTGAGCTTGGACTGTTTTTTCCCAGAGATAGCCGTCCTCTTTGGACTGTTTTTTTGTCCAGATAGAACCGTCTCCTTTGGACTTGGACTGGTGTCCCGATGGGACAGAAAGGACCGTCCCCAGTGTCCCACCTAAATAATTTATGTGTCAATAATTCTATTTAGGGTATACTAAGGATATATATTAAATAGAAGCCCATAAAATTTCAATAAAAAGGAGTATTCCATGAACAAAGATAAGAAAAAATTTATCAGCATAATTATAACTCTAATCATCGGTATTGGCTTGGGATTTTTCGGTGTGATGGTTTCTGTTTTTTCCGATGGAAGCACATATGAAAGATTAATAACAATATTAATCATCTTGATAGTATATGGAGTTTTAAGCTTGATAATCGGATTTATAAGACCTCTTAAACCTTGGGGCCACATGTTGGCATTGAGCCTTCCGGGAATGGTTATGCTCATATTCTACACTGTTAAGGAATTTAACATTCTATATGTTGTCTATATTGTTTTGATATTACTGGTTACATTCTTTGGAGTAAAAAGCGGAAAGTCTATAAAAAGGAAAAAATGATGGGACCCTTGCGCTTAGGATGACACGAGACCCAGAGGGGACGGTTCTTTTTGGACATTTTATTTGTCCGAAGAGAATCGTCCCCTCTTGGCTTTTTTAACCTGGAAAAAACCGTCCCTTCTGGACAAAGTGGGACAAAGAAGGACCGTCCCCAGTGTCCCATGACCCGGAGAGAACCTTCCCCTGTGGAATAAGTGGGACAAAATAGGACCGTCCCTAGTGTCCCAAATGATGACAGTACCCCCGTCCCCTTGTCACCAAGTGGGACAAAATAGGACCGTCCCCAGTATCCCTATGTGACTAAGTCACATACAAATTCTATATTATGCCATATAATTGTTAATAATTCATCAAACGTTTTCATACGGAAAACAGAGAAGGAGGTATATTGGACATTTAATAGAGGGTATTGCGGAAAATCAAGTTTAAAGGAGGATAAATGAACAGGAAACATTATATTTTAACAATCTTAGTTTTAGTTTTGGTTTTTGCTATTTCAGGATGCAGCAATAACCAAACCCCAGGTGCTCAAGCTGAGGCTGCCGAGCCGGAGATTAATCTTGACCAAATCAATGCTTTCTTAAACGAAAGCGGAGGACTTGGCCCTGACGGCATTGGAAACATTGTAGCTGTAATCCCCCATGCTCATATTGACGGGCCAAAAAACGAATCACCCTTTTATGCCTTTGTGACCTTTAGGTATAGGGCCAGGGATTACATCAAGTACCAGGTTTCTTATTTGTCATGCACCTGCAGAGAGGCTTCAGTTAATATGTGGCAGACAATGTATGTGGAACTGACCTTGCCGGAAAGCAAAAATCCTGACGATGTAAAAATAAAATACATCTCTTTTGACAAGGATTCCACGGGTCATTATAACGGAGGACATTGGGGAGATTCGGATCCCATGCCCCTCGGACAAACCTACGAGCTTTACAAAACCGAATACATATCATTCTTCCCCAAAAAAGATTCCAAGTACATTCATTCCTTGAATACAATCGATGATATAAAAGTTGAAGAGTATCAAGCGGGAGAAGGAAGAGGGAACTATACAATCGATGCCTTGTCGGGAGCTTCGGTTTCAGCAAACAACATCATAAGAATTTTACATTCCATCATGGACTACCATGCACAAGATGAATTCTTTAAAAATTAGGAGGATAAGATGCTAAGATTTAAAAAATTATTTTCGGTACTATTAATTCTAACCCTTGTTTTGACAGGCTGTGCACAGGCTGCAGCACCTGCACCTGCACCCGCCCCCCAGGTTGAAGAACCGGCACCTGCCGAGGAAGAAGCACCTGCTGTAGAAGAAGCAGCCGAACTGCCTCCGGCACAAAAGGTCGAAGGGGACTATACTTTTGAAAACTCAGGAATCAACAGTGAAAATTTACTTGATTATTTAAACAGAGAAGACACAGTTTACATTGACCTGAGAAACTATGAGGATTATTCAAAGAAACACTTCAAGAATTTTGAAGTAATTCCCTTCTTTGGATATATCTATAACGAAAATGCAGGGGAAGAAGGCTTCCCGCAGTTATTCAAGGGAACTCATGATGAACCCGTTCCTGTTTACGAATCATCGGTATCAGTATTAAATGCTCTTTTCCCGAAAGATAAAACTATTATGCTGATGTGCCAATCCGGTGGAAGAGTTGCCATGCTTATGAAGATGCTTGCTGCCAACGGCTATGATATGAGCAAGATATATAATGTCGGCGGAATGGCTCAATATGCAGGCGAGCAATACAGGGATTACATCACCGATACGGAAGAGTTAAACATTGAAGTAAAATACCTCATCAACTCAAATTAAAAATAATTTAAAAAAATTTTAAAAAAAATGTTTAAAGACTAAAATCTTGGGTATTGTATAAATACAATAGTTTTACAATAATTATAGCGAAATCAATATCATTGCCAATTGTTATGAAAGGATTGTGGTCTGACCCGTTAACAGTCAGATTATATAAAGCAGTTACTTAATAACAAGGTGAGAAGATTGGTAGGATATAATTACTAAAACTGTTGTGAATCTATACCGTAGAGGTACAGAATGGGTATCCAAGCAAATAAGCAGCGCCTGATATCATGAAAAACTCTGATATTCAGGCGCTGCTTATT
>JAAYOE010000184.1 GCA_012520455.1 Tissierellia bacterium | reverse complement strand
TGGGACACTGGGGACGGTCCTTTTTTGTCCCACTTGATGACAGTACCCCCGTCCCCTTGTCATACCTCTAAATAACTGCAATTGCATCGATTTCTACATTTCCGTCCTTAGGAAGTTTAGATATTTCAACACATACTCTCGCCGGCTTCGTTTCCCCGAATACTTCCGCATATACTTCGTTTACCAGTCCGAATTGATTCATATCCTTGATATATACGGTACATTTCACAACATCCTTAAGAGATGCCCCCCCGGCTTCCAAAATAGCTTTAACATTCATTAAACATAATCTTGTTTCTTCTTTAATGTCTCCGCCCTTATAAAGGTCTCCGGTTGCCGGATCGATTGCAAGCTGGCCTGAAACATAAATTGTGTTGCCGGCTCTAATACCCTGAGAATAAGGACCTACCGCAGCAGGCGCATTGTTTGTTTGAATTACGCTAATCATAAAAACCTCCTATTTCCAATTTTTTATTCCATATTGCTCAACATCCAATGAATTGTTATCATACCACAAGGATTCCAGGTCATAGACGGCCCTTTCGTCCTTGTGAAAGATATGAACAATAATGTCATCAGTTTCCAATAAAATCCATCTGCTGGTTTCAAAGCCTTCCTTATAGTAAAAGTCTAGCCCTTCCTCAGCTCCCTTTTTTAGGACTTCTTCGGCAATTGCTGCCGTTTGCTTTTCGTTGTTCCCGCTGCATATGATGAAATAATCCGTGATGGAGCTGGATTTTGACACGTCCAATACAACAAAGTCATAAGCTTTTTTATTGTCGCAAGCCTTTAAAATTGTTTCAATTCTTTTTTGAACCGGTATCATTTACCCTCCTTTAAATAATTAAGTGTATTTACTGATTCCATATCAAGAACCATATTTCTGCTTCTTACATATTCAATAGTGGACTCCAATGATTTTATTATTGCCGCATCGATATTTTTGTAGGCTTCCTTCCTTATTTCTTCGACACCTTCATAATGCCTTGCAGGCTCAATTTTGTCAGCTATGAATATTATTTTCTCCAAAAGGGTCATATTGACTCTTCCGGTTGTATGATACAAAATCGCATTTAATATACTTTCATCCTCAACCCCGTATTTGGCCCCGGCAAGGTCCGCACTTTTTTTGGCGTGCTTCAGGTTGTCTTTGCATTGGGCCTTTCCGCAGTCATGCAATAATCCTGCAATCCTTGCCTTTTTGATATCACAGCCGTAGAATGAAGCAAGTCTTTCGGCTTCCTCCATGGTGCCTAAGCTGTGGAGATATAGTTTGGGACCTAATTCTCTTTCTAATTCTTTTTTCATTTCTTCTATATCCATAATCTCACCTGTCTCCATTTTGAGGGACATTCCTCTTACCTCAAAGACTCACCCTTTAGAAGATGTGTGTCCCCCTTTCAGTGACATTCCTTTAATCCTTTCCCTCAGAGACTTTCCCTCCATTAAAGGTGTGTCCCTCTTCCCTATATTTCCCTATACAGCCCGTTTTTAATTATATATTGCTCGACGCATTCAGGTAATAAGTATTTTGCGGACGTTCCCGTCCTGAATCTTTCCCTTATGTCCGTGGAAGATATTTGAAGCATGGGAACCTTTAATATTTCAATATTCCCCCCAAATCTTTTTCTGATTGCCTTTATTTTTTCGACTGCCTCTTCAATGCTTATCCCCGGTCTTGAAGCTGCGATAAACCTGCAAAGTTTCAGAACCTCTTCAGGCTCATGCCAGTTTGGGATGTCAATTACCGCATCGGTCCCGGTTATGAAATAAAACTCGGTGTTTTTATATATTTTGTGGAATTCAATCAAGGTATTCAAGGTATAACTTTTACCGGGATTTTTTATTTCTATGTCCGAAACGCTGAACCTGTCATTTGATAAGACTGCCATATTCACCATCATCAACCTGTGAAAGGCATGGGCCCTCAGCTCTTCTTTATGGGGAGGATCTCCCGTCGGGACAAATATAATTTCATCTAATTCATAAATGTTTAACACTTCATTTGCTGCGGCTAAATGGCCTATATGGATAGGGTCAAAAGAGCCGCCCATTATTCCGACTTTTCTCTTCATCTTTCTCCTCTTTTTCTCATAAAGCTAATACCCGATGTAAGAATAATTATAAATATTGTAAATATATTTTCATAAGGCCTGTTGTTGTTTAACAAAAGCCTGCTCATTGACAAGCCCAAAATTCCGGAAAACATGTAAGGAAAATATATTTTTACCTTACTTTCTTTAACGTTTTTTATTCTTTGAAGCATAAATTCTTTGCCTTTAAAATACCCATTCATAAAACCAGTATAGGAAATGAAGAGTATTAAGGCTGCAAGAATAATCACAGGTATAAGTGCCGGATAAAAACTATTGTCCAAAGAGAGCATCACGGCCATTGAAATAAACAAGGGAGCCAAGACAACCTGGGTGAAAGAATCCCCCAAGCCTGCCGATATCCCCATCATTCCTTTTTTTATGTAGGAAATGTCCTCGAAGCTTTGCTTGGTTTTTCTTCTTTTTTCCTCCAATGATATGATGTATCCTAATATGGGAGCCCCAATGTTAGGCTCGGTATTGAAAAATTCCGTATGGTTATGTACAGCCTCTGATATTTCGTATTTATTGTCATAGAGTTTTTTTAAAATATTTTTCATGCTATGGGCAAATGCCAAGCCCATAAGCCTTTCATAGCTGTAGCATGAATGAGAATAATTCATCCATATAAACCATGAATACACCATATCTCCTTTTTTTATTATTCCCCTGAACTCATTCTTTGCAAAACCAATATTCTTATCAGCGGTTAACATCAAGCTAAAGCATATTAAAACAAATATTATGTATGCCCTTATGTCAAAAAGTTCAACTGCTAAAAAAGTCAGGGCAAATATAATAAAATTATATTTATTCTTTATTTTATGCAAAACATTAAAAGCGGAAAATATAACCAATATCAGTCCGATATAATAAAGGGCGCCTATATTCTTGAAATTAATTATGTCATTCAATAAAAACATTAAAAATGCTGCCGCTACAAATACAAGGGAGCTCATGAGCAATAGAAGGGCCTGAGGGAGAAGGCCGTCATAAACACTTATGTCGGGATTTTTCTTATCCTTGTATTTTTTCTCATAAATATGTACGAAAACATTATTTATTTTCAACCTGTACTTCCAGATTAATATGCCTAAAAAACCAAAGGGATATGCAAGGGCCGAAGCCTCAAGAGGATGCAGATTGAATAATATGGAAGCCATGGCCGCAAGAATGGCAGTCAGGCATTGGTCCCCTTTAAAGGAGCCTCCCGTTGACACAAAATCTATATATATGATATTTACAACCGCCCCAGCCATCATGCCCTTTTGGGCATCCTTAAGAATAAGGCCTGCAATCATTCCCGCCATTACAGGCCTGTAAATCGTATAATAACCTATACCTAAGGAGAGGGCGGTGGAGCTTGCCCAAAAATAAAAAATGCTAAGTAGAAAGTAATCGGCAAAAGTCATATTAACTACCTTTTATGACAATAGCCTTGTCCTTTGGAAGAATTCTAACCTCAACATAAATATTGTCATTTGCCATTTCCTTTAAAATATTTAACTCATCATCACTTAAATGAATTGAGTTGTAGTATCTTTTTCTTCTCTCGCCGGCTCCCAGGCCGCCGATATTTATATTAGCTACTTTTGCTTTTTTCGATAATTTTCTTATCCCTTCTATGCTCCTGAGGAGGACAAGTATCCTGTTATCTCTGTCATCCTTTAGGAATTCAGCGGTTTCTTCTATGGTTTTGACATGGACCTTAACCCCTTCAGGTCCCGAGCTTTCTATAAGAGACCTCATGAATTCATCTTTTGCATATTCATCATCTGCAACAACTACCAGATTTGCCTTAAGATAGGGTATCCAAGATACAACCACCTGGCCGTGCAGCAATCTGTCGTCAATTCTTACGAATACCTCATCCATCATCTACCTCAGTCTGTTAAGAACTTTTCATTCACGAACACTATGCTTTTCTTTCCGTTTTTGATTATTTTTTCGGCAATTTCCTCTAAATTGTACGTGTCCCTGCTGATGGCAATGTCTATGAAGAGGGGGAAATTAATGCCGGTAATATGATAAAAATTTCTGTTTTTCATTGCTCGGTTCACTGCATTGTAGGGACTTCCTCCATACATATCGGTAAATACGATAAGTTCATCGTCAGACACCCTTTCTATGCTCTTTTCAACTTTAGCCAAAAGGGTCTCAAAGCTGTCTCCTTGATAAAATGATATGCTTTCGGCATTTTCAACTTTTCCTATTATAAGCTCTGAGCTTTTCAACAATTCTTTGCCAAGGTCTCCATGTGTTACAAGCAATATATTTATCATGATTTCATCTCCTCAATAATTATAATAACATAATTAAATGTAATTTTCATCAGTATTTTATTTTTTGCTTTTTCCACCCGCCTTTGGTCAAATATACCAGGCTGTCAAAACCTATGTCATCCACCAACCTATACATATCATTAAACTTATAGGTGATTTTATCTGCCGTATGGGCGTCGGAGTTTACCATCACGGGAATATTTCTTTCCTTTACCATTTCCAGTATCATGGTTGAAGGATACTGTTCCTTGTTGTTGTTTCTTGCCATTCCGCCTGTGTTTATTTCAATTATGGAAGAAGTCTTATTTATGGTATCCAGACATTTTTTGACTGCTTCCACATACCATGTTTCCCTTTCATCAAACAAAACATTGTCCTTGTTGTTTTTATTGAACAAATCCAGGTGGCCGATTATGGGAGGCTGGTACCTTTCAGCCATCTCTGATACTGCTTGGTAATAAGTTTCAACAGCTTTTCTTATATTTCCTCCAAAGCATTCATCTATGCCTTGTAACAGCTCTTGGATATTGTAATCAACTGTCCACCTGACCCCGTTCTTAATAGTTCCCAGATAATGGACGGACCCTATGTAATAATCAAGTCTTTTCATCAGGGACAAACAAAGGTCTGAAAAACCAATACCGGGTATATAGTCCAATTCCATGCCGAGGAATATTTCAATTTTGTCCTTGTATTTTTCTTTCAGCCTTTTGACTTCCTCTATGTATTCTTCTACCTTGTCCTTCTTAATATTCCAATATGTTTCCTCGTCAACTGGTCCGTGGGAAGAGATGCCCAAGGAATCAAAGCCATTTTCTATAGCTGATACAATCATCTCTTCTATGGTGGCGGCTCCATCACAATACAGGCTGTGAGTATGTAAATTGGTTATATGCATATATTCCCTCCTGTGCCTTTATCCAACATTTTATATGAATTCTATTAAATAGTAAAGATTCTTTTGGAAAGCATATTGCATTGTCTCTATACAGCCATTTTATATATTTCTGAATTATATGAAATATATATTAAAAATCAATAGTTGTACATAAATTAGGTTTTCTTTTCCCATTATATTTTTTGATGTCAAAACGTTCAAGAAAGTTACCTTGAAATACTGTCTTTCCTTTCTGATTATAAAGACATCCATAGTTCGGGAACCCTTTCACGAAATCTCCCTTGTATTTTTCTGTACCAATTATTATTTCTTCCGGAAAACGAAAATCATCTTCTTCTTTTATTGAATGGTAACTCCATATAAAGTTACCAAGAATTTCGAAATCAACTTCTAAGCTTTTTTGTCCCGATATTATACCAATATCTTTGTATACTGTACCCCAGTCGCCTATTGAATCTTTGTTACCATCAATTCTCCAGCTGCCATATTCATCATAATCATAAGTATAGTTACTATTTATTATTTGTCCTACAAAAAACTTATTGTCATTTAGCTTTATTGCTCCTAAAAACCTTTTATCATAATATTTACTATCTCTTTCTACAGGTTGGCTAACATAGGAAACATTTAATATTTATTACCCTCCAAAATGTTTGTTTTTATTTAATATTATACTATATATATTGTAAGATTTGTAAATTTTACTTTTGTTAAAGTCTTATTTTGTGGTGTGTATAGATTATATAATTTTTCATAAATGAAATATTCTTTATTTTTAATTCACTAATATTTAATTCAAACGTATATTAATATAGGGAAAATCAATTATATGGAGGATAGCATGAATAATTATAGAAATAATATGCCGCACTACGATTCTTTGCCTCATGACTATAATCCCATGGGACTTAATGAGCGCAAGTATTCAAATGATAAGAAATTGTACTTTACAAACTCAAGTCCGACTATGCCGCAGATGCCCGGAAGTATGTTTCAAACCCCTTTTATACCTGATTCGGAAATGCCTTTTGAATTAGACGGTGATATGCCTGCCCTTCCTCGCATGCCGGATAGTCAAATGCCCGGGATGCCCGGTTTAATCCCCCCCTGGATGCTGCCGGAAATGCAGCCCAGCCTGCCCATGATGCCGGG
Organism: Tissierellia bacterium; assembly: GCA_012520455.1. Classification (GTDB taxonomy): domain Bacteria; phylum Bacillota; class Clostridia; order Tissierellales; family Sedimentibacteraceae; genus Sedimentibacter. Next base: position 98 of record JAAYOE010000184.1, on the reverse strand, counting down.
TATGCCACAGACCCAAATGCCTATGATGCCAGGCATGCCGCAAACACAAATGCCAATGATGCCAGAGATGCCACAAACACAAATGCCAATGATGCCAG
>JAAYOE010000183.1 GCA_012520455.1 Tissierellia bacterium | reverse complement strand
GTGGGAATCAGCATAGCCCTTGATGAAATCAATCATATCGTAGAAATCTTCGTAATCTATCCCTTCACCCTTTAAAACCCTAAAACATGCCTTTCTTACAACCTTTAACATGCGCAGGATATTATCATGCTCCTTAACCATTATTTCAATGCTGTTCATTGCTGTTTCAACTCCTTTCATTTAGAATCTCCTTCCATGAGAGTCTTTCTATCTATAAATTCTACTCGTTTCCTCATCTAATTTTTCATACTTAAGCTCAGTTTCGCTCAAAAGACCTTTTATAAATTGATCCCTTAGGTTGTAATAATCCTTTATATTTCCGCCAAACTCGTCCCAGTACTGCTGATGTACGCATATATTTCTCTTCCAGATGATTTCATTGTCTCCACTAAGTATGACCGAATTAGCCCTGTCGCAAGGCATTCCGTCCAAGAGGGTATCATTTATCCCCTTATATGCTTCTTCTAAGCTTGAATCCTTATCAAGGGTTGAAACCTCCGCCCCCTTGCTTTCGAAAATATCTTTTATAACATTAAAATCATCAGGATTATTGTCAATTAATTTTGGCACTAAATATGCAAGCTTTCTTTCAACCCGGGCAACCCTTTCCTGAAGCCATCCGTGAATGTTGGTAACATCAATCACCTCACTCAGGGGCTTTAAGTCTCCGTCACCAAACTTAGCATATAATTCACTTCTTATATTTTCATTGTTCTTTTCGGCATAATCCAATATTTCTTCAACTATCTCATTTTGAATCTTAATCTTATCGTATAACCAAAAATGTATTGGCCCTAAGAATGCACTCATATTCCTTCCTCCTGTCATAAGATGAGGACATGTAATAATGTCCTCAAATTGCCTTCTTAACAAGAGAGCATGAAACATGCTCTCTGAAAAACATTTATTCTGCTGAGCTTAAGTAAGCATTTAATTTCTTAACAAGCTCATCCGGATTGAAACCATGTACCAGGGCTGCATCTTCAACTGATTCCATTTGTGATGACGGGCATCCTAAACAGTGCATGCCGGCTTCCATCAATATTTCTGCCAGACCTGGATCAAGCTGCAGTATTTCACCTATATACATGTCCTTTGTAACTTCTTTTGCCATATATACCTCCTCTATCCTATCATATCCTAATCAGGGCATCTTATCCCAAGAAAATTTTCAAGTCGTCTTCTACCGTACCCACTCCTGAAATTCCAAAGTTTTCAACCAATACTTTTCCGACATTGGGTGAAAGGAATGCAGGCAAGGTGGGTCCTAAATGAATATTTTTAACTCCCAAATACAGGAGGGCCAAGAGTACTATAACTGCTTTTTGCTCATACCATGCAATGTTGAATGCTAAAGGCAATTCGTTTATATCCTCTAATTCAAACACTTCCTTTAGTTTTAGGGCAATTAATGCAAGGGAGTATGAGTCATTGCACTGGCCTGCGTCAAGAACTCTCGGAATTCCGCCGATGTCTCCCAAGTTTAGTTTATTGTATCTGTATTTTGCACAGCCTGCAGTTAAAATTACCGTATCTTCAGGCAAGGCCTTTGCAAATTCCGTGTAATAATCCCTTGTCTTAGCTCTTCCGTCGCAGCCTGCCATTACAAAGAATTTCTTGATTGCTCCCGACTTAACGGCTTCAACAACCTTGTCGGCTAAGGCGAATACCTGTTCATGAGCAAATCCGCCCACGATTTCGCCGGTTTCGATTTCTTTCGGCGGCTGGCATTTTTTAGCTAATTCTATAATTTCAGAGAAATCTTTTTCTGATCCTGTGGCTCCGGGTATGTGTTTACAGCCCGGATATCCTGCCGAACCTGTCGTGAAGAGCCTGTCCTTATAGGTGTCCTTTGGAGGAACCAAACAGTTGGTAGTCAATAAAATGGGTCCGTTGAAGGCTTCAAATTCTTCTTTTTGTTTCCACCAGGCATTTCCGTAATTGCCGATTAAGTGTTTATACTTCTTCAAATGTGGATAATAGTGGGCCGGAAGCATTTCTGAGTGAGTGTATACATCCACTCCGGTACCTTCGGTTTGCTTCAGTAATTGCTCCAAGTCACCCAAATCATGGCCTGAAACTAAAATTCCGGGGTTTTTCCCTACTCCGATATTTACCTTTGTTATCTGAGGATTTCCGTATGTGCTTGTATTGGCCTTATCCAGGAGGGCCATTCCGCTTACCCCGACTTTGCCCGTCTCCAGGGTTAAAGCTACCAAATCGTCAACCGTCAAGGAGTCGTCGAGCAATTTAGCCAAAGTAGCCTGCATGAATATATTTACTTCTTTGTCGTCAAAACCCAGTACATTGGCATGTTTCATATAAGCTGCCAACCCTTTTAAACCATATGTGATGAGCTCTCTTAAACTTCTTTTATCTTCATCCGCTGTTGACAATACTCCAACTTCGGGGGATTTAGCCTTTTCTTCAAATTCACTTCTATCGGATGTCCATAAAGCTGCCTCCGACAAACCTTCTTTGTTTGATAATTGGGATAATAAATCAGCTTTAACATTTAAAGTCATCTGAATCCTGTCATAGAAAACATCATTGTCAAAGTTTGCATTTGTAATGGTGGTAAATAAATTCAAAGTGATTAAATGGTCAACATCTGCCGGAACTTCTTTTCCTTCATTTCTTAATTTAGTAGTTACTTCGGATAATCCCTTTGATGCATAGATTAATAAGTCCTGTAACCTTGCTGTATCGGGTTTTTTCCCGCATACTCCGCCCTTGGTGCAGCCTTTGTTGCCTGCCGCCTCCTGGCACTGAAAACAGAACATCAAGTTCTCCTGTATACTCATATTTCTTCCCCTTTCGACTCTTTTTTTATGTTTGTATGATACAATCATAAAGCATTTTAAAGGCAACTTCCGTAACATTTGTTACAAATTTAAAATGCAAAATAATCTATCTCATCACGATTTTTATACCCCCCTTGTCTTTTTATAAACAATTAAATGAGTATAGGGTATAATAAAAAATAATCTCTTGATAATATTAAGTAAATAGCGTATCATCTTGATAAGGCAAGACAAATTATATTTTGATAAACCGGAGGCACTATGGACTTTAAATATGAAAAAGACAGAATATTTTTAGAAAACCAGGAAGGAGAATGCATTGCTGAGGTAACCTTCCCCCAAATATCCGAAAATGAAGTTAATATAAATCACACATATGTAGACCGGTCACTAAGAGGGCAAGGTATTGCCGATAAATTGGTAAAGGAATTAGCCCTTCATTTGAGGGAAAATAAAATAAAGGCAGTATCAACTTGCTCTTATGCTATAGACTGGTTTGAAAAGCATCCTGAGTTTAAAGATGTTTGCAGATAAAATTTGAACGAATTTAAAAAATTTCTCTTTACAATTATATAATTTTGTGCTATGGTATTAAAAACGTAAAATGCTGTGACAGGGAATAGTAGGTATACAAGTTTTTAATAGAGAGTGCATGGCAGGTGGAAATGCATAAAAACCTATATTGAACACACCCTTGAGCTAATGGATGAAATTTCAGTAGTCTTATTCGGAAATGCCACCGTTACAGGGCAAGAGTATGTTAGTACTTAGTGAGGCTGGTACTGTGAAGTATCAGCGAAATGAGGTGGAACCACGTGTATTTCTCTCGTCCTCTAGGAAATCCTAGGACGAGAGTTTTTTATTATATAAAATATGAATTAAAGGAGAAGAGATATGAAAAAAAGTGTTATGAAAACAATCAAACTATCGGCATTATTAATCTTAATCGTTTTATTGGCAGCAGGATGCGCCAAGGAAGAGCCGAAAGCGGAAGAACTGATCATGGGCCTTGATGACACCTTTGCACCTATGGGATTCAGGGATGAAAAGGGAGAATTGGTAGGATTTGATGTGGACTTGGCCAACGAGGTTGCAGAAAGAATAGGGATGACAATTAAATTCCAGCCTATTGACTGGTCCATGAAAGAAAACGAACTAAATGCGGGAAACATTGATTTAATTTGGAACGGGTATACGATCACCCCCGAAAGACAGGAAAAGGTGGCATTTACAAAACCATATCTGGAAAACAGCCAGGTAATCGTAGTTTTAGCTGACTCCGATATAAAGACAAAAGCTGATTTGGCCGGTAAAAATGTTGCCGTGCAGGCTGAATCCAGCGCATTAGACGCAATTAACTCAGAACCTGAAGTTGCTGCAGGCTTTGGAAGTTTAGTGGAGTTTTCGACGAATAACGAAGCCTTCATCGACCTGGATTCGGGACGTACGGACGCCTTGGTGGTTGACGAGGTCAATGCAAGGTATTACATGAAGCAGATTGGTGAAGAAAAATACAGGGTACTGGAGGAAGACTTCGGTGACGAAGAGTACGGTATAGGATTAAGAAAAGAAGATACGGAATTATTGAAAAAGGTAAATGATGCAATGGATGAAATGAAAGAGGACGGAACCTATGATGCCATTTATGCCAAGTGGTTTTCTGAAAATTAAAGGAATGTAATATGGAAGCAAAAGTACTGAGAATGCTTGT
>JAAYOE010000182.1 GCA_012520455.1 Tissierellia bacterium | reverse complement strand
TAAATAAACATAAAAAACCGTATGACATACTTTCTGTCATACGGTTTTCTGCCAAATCCTTATCAGATTATCATTGTTCTGCAGCTGTAAACATTGGTCTTTCAAATTCTACATCTTATTTTAAGATTTCAATCTCATCTCCCGGTTTTATCCAGCCGGACTTTAAAACCTTTGCAAATATTCCTTCCCTTGGCATCACACAGTCCCCGACCAAGTGTCTTATGGCGCATCCTGTATGGCACTCTTTCCCTATTTGAGTAACTTCCATCTCGGTTTCACCTATTCTCAGCCTTGTCCCGACAGGAAGCTCATATAAAACAATACCTTCTGTCGTCAGATTCTCAGCAAAAGCACCAACACACAGGTCTTCTTTCAATTTGCTCTTGTCTAATTTATCAAAGCTTTCCTTAGCCAACAAGCTTACCTGCCTGTACCAGTTACCGGCATGAGCATCCCCCGCCAGGCCCTTGTCAACTTCAAAGTACCCCTTTTCAATAGGCTTTTTAACAACTCCCTTGGTATCGCTCATATTGACAGCTAATACTCTTGCCATTTGACCCTCCCGATTATTTTTCTCTTTCAAATACTCCTGACTTGCCGCCTGATTTTTTCATCAGCATAATATCCGAAACTACCATTTCTCTGTCTATTGCTTTGCACATATCGTAAATGGTGAGTCCCGCAAGTGCCACTGCAGTCAGGGCTTCCATTTCAACGCCTGTTTGTCCTTTATTTTTAACTCTTGCGGTTATTTCAATTCTGTTTTCATCGAAATTAAGGTTAAAATTTATATCACAGCCGGAAATCATTATGGGATGGCACATGGGGATGATATCGGAGGTTTTTTTCGAGCCCATAATTCCTGCTACCTGGGCTACGGAAAGCACATCACCCTTCTTGATGCTTCCTTCCTTAATTCTCTGAAGGGTTTCGGCTTTCATGTAAATGCAGCCGTATGCCTCAGCTTCCCTCAATGTTTCTTCTTTTTCGCTTACATCAACCATCCTGGCCCTGCCCTGGTCATTAATGTGAGTTAATTCCATCCTTAACCTCCTATTTGATACATCATCCTGACCGTATCACTTTTCCCGTCCCTTTCCAAATGATGCTCCTCAGGTTTATTATAAACAGTGTCTTCAATAACTTCAATCAGCTTTTCTTCATCCTTTAAATAGGGTTTTAAATTGATTTCTTCGGCCGAATGGAGGCAGGGTTTGATAGTTCCCGTTGCGGTAAGCCTTATTCTGTTACACAGGCTGCAGAACTTGCAGCTAATGGGGCTTATAAGGCCCACAGACCCCTTTGCACCCGCCACCTTGTAAACCGATGCAACCTTGCTGTCATCCTCAACGGGAATAAGTTCAGGATACCTTTCCAATACTTCTTCAACCTTCATGCTGCATCTGTCAAAGTATTTAACTCCCTCCCCAATAGGCATAAGCTCGATAAACCTTACCTGAATGGGATTGTCCACGGTAAGGTCGATGAAATCTTCTATTTCATCATCGTTAATCCCTCTCATCAGCACAGTGTTTAATTTAACCGGCACCATGTTCAGGCTCAAACACTTTTCAACTGCCTTAAAAACCTTCCCGATATCTCCCAATCGGGTTATTTTGTCATACTTCTGCGGTTTTAGGCTGTCTATGCTTATATTGACACGTTTTAAACCTGCATTTTTTAACCCCTCAGCCATATCGGCAAGAAGTATCCCGTTCGTAGTTATGGAAATGTCCTCAATGCCCGGTATTGAGGCAGTGTTTTTAATTAACTCGTCTATGCCCTTTAAAATCAGGGGCTCCCCACCGGTAAACCTGACCTTGTTAATGCCTAATTTAGCGCATGCCCTGATGATTTTTTCCACTTCTTCAAATCTGAGTATATCAAAATGGCTTCTCTTCTCGATTCCCTTTTCAGGCATGCAGTAAAGGCAGCGTAAATTGCACCTGTCCGTAAGGGATACTCTTAAATATTCTATGTTTCTGCCGCTTTTATCAATCATTGTTCCCATCCCCTCTTGCGCATTCTCCGCCTGTACCCTTTAATATTTCAATGCCATGAGGAAGGGCAGGAAGCACAAAGCTTAAATTTTCAACCGCTCCCCTGGGACTTCCCGGAAGATTTATGATTAAGGTCCTGTTTCTGATACCGGCCACAGCCCTTGAAAGCATTGCCTTGGGTGTTATTTGCAGTGACATTTGCCTCATGGCCTCAGGTATTCCGGGTGCTTGTCTATGTACCACCTTAAGAGTTGCCTCAGGAGTCACATCTCTTTCGGCAAAACCGGTTCCTCCGTTTGTAAGAATTAAATCAAGCTTTTCCTCATCGCACATCCGGATCAATTCTTGACATATTAAATCCATCTCATCAGGTATTACTTTATAACATTCAACTTCATAAATGTCTTTATCCAAAGCTTCTTTTATGGCAGGTCCCGTCTTGTCAATCCTTTCCTTTCTGTAGCCTTTGTCGCTTATGGTCAGTATACCGGTCCTAATCATATAAATCTCCTTATATATTTAAAAATATAACGATATTTACATTATAGCAAGTTTTGCTGTTTTATTCAATGGTTGGTTGCTTTTTTAATCAATTATTTGTATAATACCACGGTTCCCTTCCGGTTTTTCATTGAACCTAACTTTTCTAATTGATAGTTAATAAAACATAAGTTATAATACAAGAATAAAAAAACTAAAAAGTGAGGTAGCAGAACATGTATGTATTGATATTGAATTGCGGGAGCTCTTCCATTAAATTTCAAATAGCACGAATGCCCAAATACAATGTTCTAGTCCAGGGAAGAGTAGAAAGAATCGGATATGATGATGCCATATTTGTTAATTCCCTAAACAAGGAAAAGCTAATCCAACCTGTTAAGAATCACGAAGAAGGAATTAATCTAATTTTAAATAATCTTTTTAACAATACCACCATAAGCAAAAATGACATTAATGCCATCGGACACAGGGTTGTTCAGGGAGGAGACAAGCAGAACCTTTCCGTAATAATTGACAATAATGTTATAAATTATATAGAAAGCATAAAAGATTTAGCTCCTCTTCACAATCCCAATCATTTAGCCGGAATTTATGCATGTCAAAAGTTATTGCCCCATGTACCTCAAGTTGCAGTTTTTGACAACGGATTCCATATGTCCTTGCCAAAATATACATACATTTATGGAATTCCATATGAATATTATGAGAAATACAAAATACGCAGATATGGATTTCACGGCATAGCCTTTAGAAGCATGGCTGAAGAAGTTGACAGAATACTGAATGATTCCCATAAAAACTACAAAATAGTAAACTTGATGTTAGGAAGCGGCACCACTGCCAACGCTTTGAAGTACGGTAAATCAATCGAAGTAAGCACGGGATTCACCCCTCACGAAGGTTTGATTCAATCCACCAGGGCCGGAGACATAGATGCGGCAGCCATCCTCTACCTAATGAAAAAAGAAGGCCTGACAATTGAACAAGCAGATGAACTGATAAATAAAAAGAGCGG
>JAAYOE010000181.1 GCA_012520455.1 Tissierellia bacterium | reverse complement strand
CATAATGTTTCCGTAGAGGGAGAGCTGGGTGTTTTATCCGGAAGTGAGGAAGGCTCAGAATTAATTACCGATAATCAATATACAGACCCCAAAATGGTTGAACAGTTCGTAAAGTATACGGGGGTAGATAGTTTAGCAATTTCAATAGGGACAAGCCATGGCCTTGTAAAATTAAAACCAAACAAGGATGGAATATTACCTGAACTTCGCTATGATATTTTAGAAGAGATACAATGGAGGCTTCCATTGTTCCCAATAGTCCTTCATGGAGCATCCAGTATTTCATCCGATTATGTTGATATGATAAATAATTACGGAGGCAAATTAGAAAAGGCAATTGGAATCCCGGAAGAACAAATAACACGTGCTGCAGAAATGGCTGTATGTAAAATTAATATTGCTTCGGACGGATGGATTTGTGCACTAGCTCATACAAGAAAGATTTTGTCGGAAAATCCATCTGCAATTGATAGTCGCGTGTTTACTTTAAAAATACGGCCAATATTGGCAAATCTATATATGCATAAAATGGAAATCATGAGAAGCACTAATCGAATTTAGTATAAATGCAAAGAAAGGAAAGAGGATTTTTGGCAAAGTATTATATATGTATTGAGATTGGAGGCACAAACCTTCGATACGGCTTAGTAGATACAAATTTTTCAATTATTAAATTTAGTAAGATAGCTACAGACAAATTTTCTTCTGCTAAAGATAAAATAGAATTCTTGTCAGATTTAATCGAGCCGCTAATAGTTGAGTATGGGAAGAAAAATATATTATATGTTTCCATGGGGTTAGCATCTTTGATGAATAAGGAAAGAACGGTTGTTTATTCATCACCTATGATTAAAGGTTTTGAAAATATTGAAATAGTGAAACTATTACAAAGCAAAATAGGAATTCCCGTTGTTATTGAAAAGGATGTTAATCTTTTATTGTTGTATGAAATAAGGAAAATGCAATTAACTTCTGATGGCATTATAGCAGGGATTTTTTTAGGTACCGGTTTAGGTAATGCTATTTGTATAAATGGGAGAATATATAAAGGTAATAGCGGGTCTGCTTGTGAACTTGGTCACATACCTGTTCCGGGATTGAATCAAGAATGTGGTTGTGGGAAAAAGGGTTGTTTTGAATTAATTGCTTGTGGTAAGATTCTCCGGGAATTAGCAGAGAAGCATTATAAGTGTGATGTAAAGGACATTTTTAAATACTATGGAAATGAAAAAAAAGTACTGGATCAAGTTTATTATTCTGCTGTTGCAATTGCTACTGAAATCACAATTTTAGATCCCAGCCATGTAATACTTGGTGGTGGTGTGATTGAAGCAGAAGGATTCCCAATGGAGTTTTTGCTTCAATCAATTAGAGAAAACTTACGTTCTCCAAACCCCAGAGAAGCTGTTATATTCATACAAGCATCCGGTGATGCAGAGGCAGGAGTAATTGGTGCTGCTATACATGCAAGCCAAATAAGCAATTATTAAATCATGCCATACTGGCATATTGATTACTACTCTTCAACCGGTATAGGAAAGGATACATCAGTATATATCAAAGCAAATCCAGCAAAATACAATTGATAGATGAGAAGCTTGGAGAATAGTTTCCAGTCACTCATAGTGCCAGGCACCCGTCCCCCCCGGTGCCTGGCATTCTCATGTTGCCTATAACGGAAAGTTATAATTGAAAAACTCAAAAAATGTGATATAATAATACTTGTAAGATTTAACCATTAGATATAATCGATTATTCCGTTCACCATTATTACAAACTCAGCCCGTGTAACTTTATTATCAGGCTTGAAACTGCCATCGGGATAACCGGATACCCTCCCTGCAGCCAGCCATTGGCAAAATTTATAATTGAGGATGTCGAAGAAAAATTCCCGTCTCCGGGAGAGTCATCCGGCGGAACATCGGATGATGAATTAATATTTATTTATAAGAATATAAAAGAATTGGAGTTAGCTTATGAAAAAAATTATTGTTTTTGGCAGCAAGCACTGACCTGATTGTG
>JAAYOE010000023.1 GCA_012520455.1 Tissierellia bacterium | reverse complement strand
TATGACAAGGGGACGGGGGTACTGTCATCAAGTGTGACAAAAAGGACCGTCCCCAGTGTCCCACAGTGTCCCAGTGTCCCATGCCTTTTATTGATTCGGTAAAGGTGTCAGGTCAGATAGGTCCGTAAAACAATACCACCAGGCAAAACATGTCAAATCATCCTGCGGGGATCCACCCCTTTCCAATGCTTCTTCAAGGGTGCTTGCGACCGGAACGATTACCGGGTCTCCCGGCATCCAGTTAGCTGGAGTGCTTACGCCATATGTAGTAGATACCTGGAGGGCATCTATAAGCCGCAGCAATTCATACATATTTCTGCCGTTTGAGGCAGGATAAGCCAAAATTGACCTTATTCTCTGGTTAGGGTCGATTATGAATACATCTCTGACGCTCTGCTCATAAATCCTGTCCGGATTAACCATACCGTAGAGTTCCGCAACGTTTGCATCCCTGTCTGCTATCAAGGGAAAGGGCATAATTATACCCGTCATTAAATATATGTCGTAAAGCCAGCCTATGTGTGCCGGGTTTGAATCGATGCTTACTCCTAACAGCTGAACGTTTCTCTTTTCAAATTCAGGATGAAGCTGGGCAAATGCAATAAACTCCGAAGTGCAGACAGGAGTGAAATCCCCCGGATGGGAAAACAATAAAACCCATTTTCCCCTGTATTGGGACAAGGTTATGGGACCATCCGTGGTCATGGCCGTAAAATCAGGAGCAATTCTTCCTATTGTCAGGCATGCTCTTGAATCTTCGCCTCCTATATTACTAATCATAGCTACCTCCCATATTAATTTTATTTATTATATGAGAGGAGAGGGGATATAGTTCGGATTTTTTGCACAAACAACCGGTGACCCTTTAGGTCACCGGTTATTAACGCTTATTACTTTTTTAGGTTGTGAAAGTTAACACCGATTATTGGCCTGAACTGAGATGGCTTGTTGTTTACAATACTCTTCTCTTCCATTCTCGTATTCGACTTCATTGAAGTCGCATTTAAATTCGGAGTCAGTTTACCGCTTATATTGTCGGTTAAACTGTATTGGCCATCTCTTCTTAGTTTTAACACATCTAAATTAACTGCTTTGGTTAAATCGGGAGTGTTACCTTTGTTCAATCTGTCCAATAGAATCAACCCTCTCTCATTTAAAAGCAATAAGCAGTATTATGTTATCCATTCAAACAATTATTATACTATTAATTTTTATATTATTGTATTTATTTATGAAAGGTTGTATAATTTAATGGATTTCGAAATTATATATCTTGGAGGAAATATGAAAAAGATTCTTGCACTGATATGTCTTGTGCTGATAACAGCAGCGGCCTATCTTTATATAAACAACTACATTGTAGAAGGTTTAAAGGCAGTTGATATAAACGACAATACACCGATAAGAGTAGAAATTCCGTCAGGAAGCACAACTAACGATATCGCCGAAATATTATATGAAAATGATTTGATTTCTAATATTCGGGCGTTTAAATACTATGCCGAGAAAACCGGCTCGGATGCAAAATTAAAAGCAGGAACCTATGTACTTTCAAGAAACATGAATGCGGATGACTTGTTAAATTCCCTGATAAAGGGAGGCGCTTCAGGCAATACTTACGATATAACCGTAATCGAAGGATTGACAAAGGAAGAAATGGCTGAAGCCTTAGCAGATCAGACCGGATTAGACTATGAAAGGTTCATTGAATTGATGGAATCACCCGAGCTTTTCGAGGATGATTTTGAATTTTTCAAAGATTCATCCCTTACAAACCTCCAGGGATACTTGATGCCTGATACCTACAATGTATATGCCGATTCAAGAGAGGAAGATATAATAAGGGTTCTTTTAAGAGAGTTTGACAAATTTTACAGGGATGAAATCAGGCCCAGAATGGAGAACACCCCCCTGACCTTTGACGAGGTCATAAATTTGGCCAGCATAGTTGAAAAGGAAGCCCTCTTGGACGAGGAAAGGGATGAGGTGGCAAAGGTGTTTTTGAATCGCCTTGAAATCAATATGAAGCTTCAATCCTGCGCAACGGTAAACTATGCTAACGGAGTGTGGAAGGAAAGGCTTACTTACGATGATATTGAGATAGATTCTCCTTACAATACTTATGTTATAGAAGGGCTGCCCCCCACCCCCATAAATTCGCCGGGCAAAATATCCATAATTGCCGTATTGGAGCCGGCAGATGTTGACTATTTGTACTTTGTGGCAAAGGGGGACGGGTCCCATTATTTCTCCAATACATATGACGAGCACATAGATGCGGCTGAGGAATATTTGAGGTAAGGGGTCCAAAAGGCAATTAAGATGGATAATATTAACAGAGAATACATAGATTTATACATTAACGGCCTCATAAAAGAAGAGGATGAAAAGCTGAATAAATTCAGAGAATACTGCGAAGAAAGGAAGCTTCCCATCATCCACAAAGAGGTTGGCCAGTTTATAAAACTGATAATAAAACTCTTAAATGCGGAAAACATCATTGAAATAGGCACCAATGTGGGATATTCGGCTATATTTATGTCCAGGGCCATGAGTGATGGAGGCAGGGTCCTTACATTCGAAAGAAGCGAGAAGTTTTACAAGGAAGCCCTTAAAAACATAAGCGATTTTGGACTTGAAGACAATATACGGGTATTTTTAGGGGATGCGGCTGATATGCTGGATGAAGTCGAAGGAAGCTTTGACATGGCTTTTATAGATGCAGCTAAGAGCTATTATCGTGTATTCTTTGACAAGTGCTTGAAAATGATGAAGCCCGGAGGCATTATCCTTTCGGATAATGTATTGTATCAAGGAATGATTGCATCGGATGAATTGATTGTTAGAAGGAAGAAAACCTTAGTTAGAAATTTGAGGGATTATCTAAAATATATATCTCACGATGAGAGATTCGTAACCTCAGTCCTGCCTTTAGGGGATGGGTTGGCGGTTACATTGATAAAATAGGAAAAGAAGTATTGGGACATACCTGTATTGACAGAAACTCTATGAGGGATAGTCAATTAGGAATGTCCCCTTTGAGAGGAGTAAATATGTTACCAAAAATATTAGCACCGGCAGGTAATTTGGACAAATTAATAATGGCCGTACAATATGGGGCAGATGAAGTTTATTTTGCCGGAAAATCATTGGGAATGCGGGCAGGAGGCAAAAATTTCACCAAAAAGGACCTGGAGCTGGGCGTGGAATATTGTCACAAACATGGAAGGAAGGCCAATATTACCGTAAATATTGTACCCCACAACGATGATTTAAAAGGCATTGAGGAATATTTGAAATATTTGCAGAAAATAGGCACGGACGCCTTGATAGTAGCCGATCCGGGAGTTATAGAAATCGTAAAGCAGACAATTCCCGATATGCGGATTCATTTAAGTACCCAGGCCAATACGACAAATTATCATACTGCAAACTTCTGGTATAAACAAGGAGTAAACAGAATAGTCCTGGCAAGGGAGCTGACCTTTGAGGAAATTGAAACAATAGTGAAAAATACACCCAAGGATTTGGAATTTGAAACATTTGTCCATGGAGCCATGTGCATATCCTATTCCGGAAGGTGCCTTTTGTCGAGCTTCATGACCGGCAGGTTTTCAAACAAGGGAGACTGCGCCCAGTCCTGCAGGTGGAAATACCATTTGATGGAGGAAAAGAGACCGGGAGAGTATTACCCCATAGAAGAGACCGATGAAGGAACTTTCATCATGAACTCCAAGGATATGTGCATGATAGAACACTTGCAGGAATTTGTGGACTTAGGCATCAAAGCCTTGAAGATCGAAGGGAGAAACAAGAGTGAATACTATACTGCCGTAACTGTCCGGGCTTACAGAAATGCCCTGGATGAGCTGAAACTTCCGGAAAGTGAAAGGAATACGGCCTACTGGAAGGAAGAGGTGGAGAAAACATCCCACAGGGATTTTTCTTACGGCTTTTATTTCGGCAACCCTTACAGGGGTGGACAGACCTATACCTCTTCATCCTACATCAGGTCCTATGATGTGGTCGGCATAATAAGGTCCTATGATGCCGAATCCAAGACTGCGACAGTGGAGCAGAGAAATAAGTTTTCGGAAGGCGATCTTGTGGAGTGCTTTGGACCCAAAGGAAGGCATTTTGAATTAACCGTGAAAGATCTGAGAGATGAAGACAACAATAAAATAGACTCTGCACCCCATCCTCAGCAAACGGTAAAGCTCCATATGGAAGAAAATGCAGAGCCCTACTTCATTTTAAGAAAGAAAGTTGATTAATATGACAAGGGGACGGGGGTACTGTCATCTTTGATGACAGTACCCCCGTCCCCTTGTCACTAATTTCCAACATTGGATATCAAGGCGTCATGAAGTTTTTTCAGCGCCTTTTTTTCTATTCTTGATACATAGGATCTTGATATTCCCAAAAGTTTGGCTATTTCCCTCTGGGTTTTGTGCTCCTTGTTCCTTATGCCGTAACGCATTTCGATAATGAATTTCTCTCTTTTTTGAAGGGTCTTATCCAATATTTCATCCAAGGCCTTTATTTTTTCTTCCTTATCCAGCCTGCCTACGATTTCTTCGCCTTCGTACTTTATTATGTCAATAAGATAAATATTATTGCCTTCCTTGTCTGTCCCCAAGGGGCCTTGGAGGGATACTTCTTTTTTGAGTTTTTTTTCGCTTCTTATGGTCATAAGTACTTCATTGTCAATGCATTTGGCGGCATAGGTGGCGAGCCGTATGCCTTTTTTTTCATCAAAGGTTGAAACAGCTTTAATTAGGCCTATTGTGCCTATGGATATTAAGTCTTCCTGGTCAATACCCACAGACTTATACTTTTTAATAACGTGGGCCACGAGACGAAGGTTTCTTTCAATTAATATGTTTCTTGCTTCCAAATCCCCTGCCTTGGATTTCTCAATCAGTATGGCTTCTTCTTCCTTGCTCAAGGGCTGGGGGAAGGAGCATCCGTTAGTTATGTAACCGAAAATAAATATCGCTAATGGCAATATTATTTGCAATAAGTCTTCAATCAAAAAAACACCCCCGGAATTATATATTATATGCAAGATAATGAAAAATAGGTCTGTACACTGAAAAGTTTAATAAAAGTGTAATATTTAACAGCATCTCTGCTGTTAAATATTACATCTCCTTATTACATATCCTCTTCCATGGGAGAGACGGTTTCGTTTTCAGGTGGTTGGAGAGATCCGTTAACCGGGCAGTTCATCCTCCTCATCAGGTCTCTCAATTGCTCGCAGGTTATAGGAATCATACCGGGCAGCTGCATATCCGGCATCATGGGGTATTGGTTGCCGTCAGCAGGCGGCATACCGGGCATGGAAGGCATTTGGGTCTGCGGCATCTCCGGCGTCATGGGCATTTGTGTTTGCGGCATGCCTGGCATCATTGGCATTTGTGTTTGTGGCATCTCTGGCATCATTGGCATTTGTGTTTG
>JAAYOE010000180.1 GCA_012520455.1 Tissierellia bacterium | reverse complement strand
GGGACACTGGGGACGGTCCTCTTTTGTCTCACTCATGGGACATTGAGGACCGTCCCGGTGTCACCGGTGTCTTTGTCATGAGATCAATAATTTAATGTTTTCTGCGAATTCTTTTGCTTTCTCTCTTATATTTTCTATTTTTTCCACATCACCCGGGTTGTTGGCGGTTTCCATCAAGGCAAATTTTGGCGGCAGCATAAAGGTTTTGTTGATATTCAAAGCGCTTATGAGCTGATGGGCTATCAGGTCGCTTCCGCTGAAGCCCGATACGATTATGGAGTAAAAATATTTATCATAAAACTTGGTTTTTCTGTAGAGGGCTGTCAGGCGGTTTATGACTGCCGACATGTTTGCGTTTATGGAATCATTGTAGTTGGGACAAAGCATTACCAATATATCACAGTCTAATATTGCAGGATATACTTCCTCAACCATTATTCCTCCGTAAAAGCAGTTTGTGCTTTTGGAATAATGCTTGCATGTCTTGTAAGGGCATCCCTTGCAGTCGACCACTGACCCGTTTTCTATATGGATTTCTTTTATTTGACAGGCATCCAAATTTTCCTTTACCATGGTCCAAAGAGCATAGGTGTTTGATGTTTTTGAATTCCCTGAATATAAGGCCAATATTTTTGGAGCCCTTAATTTATTTATTTTACTCTCTGCCACCCTTTCAACAACTTCCCTGCAATCTGCTAACAGCATGTCTTCAAGGGATACCTGCCCTTCCGTAATGGACCGGCGGGTATTAAAATTTCTGAGTGACCCTGTTGCTTCCGACAGGGGCTTCCCCGGAAACAAACATCCCGCCATATTGGCATAGAATATTGTTCTTCTTGCCTCTCCCCGGGAGAAGAGTTCATTGTCGGAATTAATCAGTATTCCTCCAACAGAGTTTCTCATAAAATCAGGACCAGATGAGCGGATTTTTTCAAGCATTTTTATAAGGTCAATATTTATTCCCCCATCATACAGGTCGATAGCAAACAATACTCTTTTATTCTGCAAATCATTCATTTCATCAATGTCGGTAAAGATGTCCCATTCATATCCCTTTAAAGAGTATTCCAACATCCTGCCGAGTCTTTCCGATGTACCGAACTTTAAAACCGTTAATTGGCCCATAATAACTCCTTATTAACTTGTCATCCTGAGAGAATCGAAAGATCTCATGAGATTCTTCGGGCTGAAGCCCTCATAAATGACAGTTTGTGCATAGTTCGAAGCAATAACAAAATAACTATTCCCGGTAATGATAATTAAAATCTGTTTTTAAACTTTCATAAGTTTTTTTAATTCTTTCAAACAGCTTATCAGGCATTTTTATTTTTTCGATATCCAAGCCGGAGGGCAGGTTCCTGTTTTTTGCCCCCATGTAAACCCCGGCCAAATAATTGGAGCTGTAATGATATTTTCCCTCAAGAGTATGGACTATGGAAATTGCTCCCGATGACAAGGCAGGTGCTATGTAGGGCTTGAATCCTGTCTTTCTCACTTCTAGGTTGGCCTCCACCGCATACCTTGTCAATTCTTTTGAAAGGTCGTCATCATAATCTCTTATGCTGTTGGCGATTACAAGGTCCTTGCCGTGGGGGCCGAAGGCTCTTCCTTCCTTAAGATACATAGAGAACTTATCATATTTTTTTGAGTAATATATTGCCCTTGCATTCATAACCCCCAGCCCGTATCCCTTGATTTGCTCCGGCGACAGCATCCCTCTGCCTTCTTTAAGTGCTGCCAGGCACAAGAGGTCAACAGGGTCTGAAACTACGGCGAATGTCCCCCTGAACTTATTGTCTGCGGCTATTGAAGCGTATTCTCTAATAAGCTTGGCATTTTCTTCAAATTGAACCATCCTCACGTCAAGTCCTTCGCTCCCTATGGGGGGAACCCCCTTGGAGGCACAAAAGACAAACATATCGCAGTCAAAGAGTTGGTCTCTTTCTATGCCGTGAACCTCAGGCAGGGAATCTTCAAAGGGAAATGAAGTTTGGCCCATTTCATATTCCCACCTCTTTACCTTATCCCCGGACCTGTCATAAATGCCTATGGAGCTTATGGAGTTTGCCCCATATAGTTTAAGCCCGATTAGGAGAGTACTCCCCACATCCCCCAAGGCTAAAATATTTACTTTATTTTTCTTGAATTGGTTCATGTAAAAGCATTGTTCATAATCTTCATATGCCGTATTTACCGCCTTGATTTTCCGGTCTTCAATCAATTCAAGGATTTTTTCCGGAAGAGCGTATCTTCTGTCATCCAGCTTAAGCATATCCAGGCTTTCCTCTTCAATAAACAAGTCCGAGGGATGGTTTACGGCAAATGATTTTTTGGAATTTTCCTTATCCAATCTGCTCAGGAAGTACAATTCCCGGCATTCCTCCGGAATACCGGCTGCTTTTTCGTAATTGTAGTCATCCTTTAATGAGAATAAGTATTTGTCCTTGTATTTATAATAAAACATTATTTTATAATCCTTTCTAATTTTAAGAGAGACTTTATGCTTACATCCATAAATCCCGATGCTTCCTTGTTTAAGTCATAATATATGTTATCTCCCAAATATGGGAGCCTGGGCGACAAAAGGACTTCCCCCAGCCTTTTTACGGTGAGGTTCCTTTCGAATATTTCCTTATACTCCTTTTCCAAGGCAAGGAGTATATGCTTTGCATTTTCCAGGCAAACCATTGAAAGGTTGTAGATCGCCTCCTTGGAAGCTCCCCTGATAAACATGGGGGAATAAAAGGGAAGTATCAAATTTATCGAAGGAATCAAATTTGTTATATTTTCGTTTTCAACCCATATGCCGTCTCCTCCCAGGAAAGGATACATTAGGTTCTCGTTGAACCACAGCCTCAGGTTGGGAATATAGTAAGCGCAGTCCGCTTCTCTTCCCTGAATATCCATCAGATCCTTGCCCCTGCCGGACAATATTCCCACTATTATTTTTTT
>JAAYOE010000022.1 GCA_012520455.1 Tissierellia bacterium | reverse complement strand
TTTATTTCTTTTTTATAATTTTAAGGTTTTTGGCCTTTTCTATTGCCTGGACCCTCCTGTTAACTTCTAATTTCCCATAAATATTCTTTATATAACCCTTAACCGTGTTTATGGTTATGTCCAGCTTTTTTGCAATTTCCTTGTTTGACATGCCTTCGGAAAGGAGGTTCAAAACCTGGGTTTCCCTTATTGTCAGAGGGTCGACAAGATCAGGATAATCCTTCCCATCATCTTTTATCCGGGTACTTTCCATATACATTTGCATAACCCTTACCGAAGCTATATGAACAGAAAATATTTTCAGCATTTCCAAGCTTTCAGCAGAAAAAGCCCCACTTATTAAGCTTTTTTCCAGGTAAAGAACCCCAAAAGGAATTACCTGAAGAACCAAAGGCAAGATTGCCATAGATTTAGACATGTTTTCGCTTATATAGGGGGCAGCAGCAAAAATTTCCATATTTTCACCTGAGTTTGAGATTAGGGTATCAAGTGTGAGTTTCACATTCAAAACCGCTTCCTTTGAAAGATTATCGCATTCCTTCAAAGGTATAGCTTTGACGACAGCATTATCCGATGAAGTGTCTCTTGCCGCCCCAATATATAAGTCACCCTTATCCTCAAATATGAGGTATCCCTTGTCTGCACCTGCAATTTGAAAAGACAAATCCAAAAGGTCACCAAACAGTTTATCTGTGTCTTTCTCCTCACAAATACTTTTTACTGCCTTATTTATAAGCTTCATATTGTTCGATAATTTATGCATAACACCCATCCCTCAAGAGGCTTTGATTACATTACCATTATATACTTTTTTTGAAAAATTACAATAAGGCTGTCTGTCTAGAAAGGGGGGGCTTTGTGACTATGCTCATATTTTTCAAATAAATATTTGAACAAATAATTCACTGAAAGTATAAATATTATAAAGAATATGGATTTTGCCGGGTTTTCGAAAAAGGAGCTCACATTCTCACCTATAAAGGCCAGAGACAAAATCATTACGAATTTTGCAGGCAGAAGGATTGCAAGGAAGGCTTCCGTTCTCATGTTTGTCAATGCTGCAGCCCCGCTCAGGAGAAATGACGGGGTAAAGGGAAAGCAGTAGAGTAAAAACAAAAGGTTCAGCTGTTTTCTCTTTACCTTTTCAAGGGTGGTCCGATACTTGCTCCTTCTTATTTTTTCATCCATCTTTTTTGCCCCAACCCTTCTGAGAAGCAAAAATAAAAGAAATGACCCTAAACAGTTGCCAATCCAAGAATACAAGTAGCCAAAGAAAAAACCGAATACGGCTACATTCATAATCACAAAGCCTACCAAAGGCAGGATTGGCAAAAATGCTTCCACTACCGGGAGGAGGACCCCCGCCAGGGGTCCCCAGGTTTCAACATAATTTATGAAAATTTCGGAATAATCCGCAAATCCCGAATACATGAACAAGACCTCCGAAGGCTGATTATTCTTTTATTATACCCACCATTATATTTTCAAACTAGACACGAAAAAAATTTTATATGCAAATTCAGGCAACAATAATAATATTATCATAAATACTTGATAAATTTAAATAAAAAATATAATATTGATATAACAATTTTATTTTAACTATGCTTTGTCATCATGAGTGCAAGGAAGGTTCTCTTATACTTTGTCATCCTGAGCATAAGCGAAGGATCTCAATACTCTATGTCATCCTGAGTTTAAGCGAAGGATCTCATGAGATTCTTCGAGCTAAAGCTCTCAGAATGACATTGAAAGAAAGGATTATACATGAAATATTTCTTAGGGGTATCAATACCAAAAAACTATAAAAACAAAATAGAAATGCTGCGAGCCCAGTTCAGGTTTTTTACGACAGAACCTCACATAACCTTAGTACCACCACCTGCCCTTCCCGATGAGGATGATTTCATCAAAAATGTGATAGATGTATGCAAAAAAACAGAGCCTTTTGATGTAAAGCTGAATAGCCTTGGCCAATTCGGAAACAGGGTTTTATTCGTAAGTGTTGATTCTCCCGGCTTAATTGATTTACATAACAAGATCTATGATAATCTAGGTCTGGAGGAGGAAAAAAGGGGTTATACTCCCCATTTAACAATTGTAAAACAAAGACCCAAAAGACCCGTTGAAATTGATATAATAAGAAAAAGGGCAGAAACAAAACTCATTCCTGCCATAGAATACACATTAGATTCAATTACGGTATACTATCAGCCCAAGGAGCATTCAATCTATGTTCCATACATGGAAATCCCCCTCGGACAATAGTTTTTGGGGACGGTTCTTTTCGTTCTCAAAACTTATTGTTTTATATAAGATTTTTGGCTAACACAAGTTGTTTTGTAAAATATTTTTGCATCTTATTATTTTTATAATTTTTAGGGACGGTTCTTTTCATTCTTGAAAAACGGTAACTATTATATTTAATAGCTCTATGTAGAAAATAAGTCCAGTACTTAGTACTGAACTTAGTTGGATAAAATCTTGAGAACGGAAAGAACCGTCGCTAAAAAGTCTTAGAACGAAAAGAACCGTCCCTAAAATTTATTGGAGGCGTTCTTCTATCAGTTTTGCTAATTGGGTAGCATGGAAGCTTATTTCTTCCTGGTTTTCCCCTTCAATCATAACCCTTACCAGGGGCTCCGTCCCCGAGGGCCTTATTAATACTCTTCCCTTATTGTTAAAATGCTTCTCAATTTCATCTATCTTATTTTTAATTACATCATCATTTAAATAGTCATTCTTTTTCGATTCTGAAACATTGGCATTTACCAAGACCTGAGGCATGCTTTTCATCATTGAGGAAAGCTCTGAAAGTTTTGCATTTTTTGCTTTTATGACGCTCAAAAGCTGAATGGCAGTTAAGAGTCCATCGCCTGTTGTGTTGTAATCGAGAAAAATAATGTGTCCCGACTGCTCTCCGCCCAAGCAATGACCCTTCTTTAACATTTCCTCCAAAACATATCTGTCTCCCACATTGGTTTTCACAATATCAATCTTATTTTCCCTAAGACAGATATCAAGCCCTAAGTTGGTCATCACCGTTCCCACAATGGTATTATTTTTCAGCCTTCCTTTTTCCTTTAAGTATGTGCCGCATATGGCTAATACATGGTCGCCGTCCACAATATTTCCTTTTTCATCCGCTGCTATCAACCTATCCGCATCACCGTCAAAGGACAAGCCTATGTCGGCTCCCGTCTCTAAAACGAGCTTTTGAATTTCTTCAGGGTTTGTAGACCCGCAGTTTACGTTTATGTTTATTCCGTTGGGGTCATTGTGGATAACATAAACTGTAGCACCCAACTCATGAAGCAGGCGGGGAGCTGCCTGGTAAACAGCACCGTTTCCGCAGTCAAGGGCAATCTTAAGTCCCTTAAAGTCCACATCGATGGTGGTCTTAAGATAATCCATATACTTTCTTAAAGGGTTTTCAACTCTTATTTTTCTTCCCAATTCGCCTGAAATAGGCATGTAGTCTATATCTAAATTGTTCAGTATGTATTCTTCAATTGAATCTTCCGTCTCATCCGTCAATTTAAGTCCTTCCCTGTTGAAAAACTTTATTCCGTTATATTCAACAGGATTGTGAGATGCGGTGATCATCACTCCTCCGTCTGCATTTAGCAGTCTGATCATAGATGCTACGGCAGGCGTCGGCAATACTCCCAAATATAAAACATCTATTCCTGCCGAGTTCAGTCCCGAAGACAGTGCACCTTCAAGCATATCTGCCGAAATTCTGGTATCCGTACCCACAACCATCTTAGGTCTTTTTATGCCTTTGGTTAAAAAATATCCTCCGATCCGTCCTAATTTATAGGCTAATTCCGGGGATAAATCTTTATTTGCAATGCCTCGTACACCGTCCGTGCCAAATAATTTTCCCATTCTTCCTCCAAATCCTAATACATTTAGTAATTGTCTTCCTAGTATTGTATCATATTTGGTCCATTAAAAAAAGATACCAAAATGTTAATTTTTTATGATATAATACAATTATTGTACCCTGAGGGAAGTGAAGCTCTCGGTATGACAGAGAATGTCATCCTGAGCGAAGCGAAGGATCTCGTGAGATTCTTCGAGCTGAAGCTCTCAGAATGACAAAAAATTAGAGGTCACGGTTATGATTGTTCTATCATGCAACAATGTTTCAAAAGCCTTTGTAGTGGAAAATATTATAGAAAACATTTCTTTTACCATAAATGACAATGAAAAGATTGGATTAATAGGTCTAAACGGGGCAGGTAAAACAACCTTATTCAATATATTGACAAATAGTATCGAGCCTGACTCCGGTGAAGTCTACGTGGCCAAGGGTAAAAAAATAGGTTATTTGAGGCAAAATACAGTACTTGAAAGCACCATGAGCATTATGGACGAAATGCTCCTTATTTTTGATGAGGTTATTAAAATGGAAGAAAAACTCCATGAAATATCTCATGAAATGAGCGGCTTGACTGAAGAAAAGGACGCTGCCAGGCTTGAAGATCTCATGAAGACATATTCAAAGCTGAGCGAGGGGTTTGTGGAAGCCGACGGGTACAGTTACAGAAGCATGATCAAGGGTGTTTTAAAGGGCCTTGGTTTTTCGGAGGATGAATTTGATAAACCGATAAATGTTTTGAGCGGGGGCGAAAAAAGCAGGATTATGCTTGCAAAACTACTTTTGCAAAAAGCAGACATACTATTGTTGGATGAGCCTACCAACCATTTGGATATTGAAGCTATATCATGGCTTGAAAAGTATATAAAGAATTTTAAGGGGGAAGTTATTCTTATTTCTCACGACAGGTATTTCCTTGACAACACCGTAAACAGGATTTTTCTTTTGGAGAATAAATCCTTAAAGGCATATAAGGGCAATTATTCGGTTTTCATAAAAAAAAGAAAAATTGAGCTTGAACAGGCTATGAAGCAATATGATGAGTATGAGAAGGAAATCGAAAGACAGGAAGAATTGATAAAGCGCCTCCATGCTTACGGCAGTAAAAGAAATATCAGACAGGCATTCAGCAGGCAAAAAGCCTTGGAAAAAATGAAAAAAGTAGAGAAGCCCGGCTTTGAAAACAAAAAGGTTAAATTGAAGTTTACGCCGAAAGTCTCAAGCGGCAGAGATGTTTTAAGCATAAGAGATCTTGCCGTGTCGTTTGATGATAAGAAACTTTTCGAAAATGTCAATATAAGCGTCTACAAGGGAGAAAAGATAGGCATTATAGGTCCTAACGGCATAGGCAAGTCAACCCTCCTGAAAATTATTGCAGGTATTATAAAAGATTATGAGGGAGAAATAAACTTCGGTCACCAAGTCCATACAGGATACTTTGACCAGGAGCAGACTAATTTAAAGGGTGAAAATACCGTAATTGATGAAATATGGGATGAAGTTCCCGACCTGAATTATTATGAAATTCGAAGAATTCTTGCACAATTTTTATTTTACGGAGACGATATGTACAAGTTGGTGGAAGACTTAAGCGGCGGGGAAAGAGGAAGGTTATCCCTTTTAAAGCTCATGACTTCCAATGCAAATTTCTTGCTTATGGATGAGCCCACCAACCATCTGGACATTGATTCAAAGGAAGTCCTGGAGGACTCCCTCATAAACTATGAAGGAACGGTTTTGGTTGTTTCCCACGACAGGTATTTTCTGAACAAGGTTGTGAATAAGATCTATGATTTATCCGAAGAGGGAACATTTGAATACTTGGGGAATTATGATTACTACCTTGAAAAGAAGGCAGAACTTGAGGAGCCTAACGATAAAGAAACCACGAGCAAAACCAAAACACAAATAAATGCAGAGAAGAAAAAAGAGCGGGAACAGATAAGAGACAGACAGCAAAGGGAAAAAGCCATAAGGGACCTTGAAGAAAAGATTTTCATGCATGAAAATGAAATTCATGAATTAGAAACCAAATTATGTCAGCCTTCGACATATACTGACAATTTTTTAATTATTAGCCTGAATGAAAAATTAAACATTCGTAAAAAAGAACTCCAGGATTTATACACTTTATGGGAAGAGTTTATAGATAACTAAAAAAAGTTATTCACTCTATGTTAGCTACTTGTGAATAACTTTTTGTTGCTTTTCTAATATCAACAACTTTATCCACAGCTGTTGATACTTTTTTTTTTAAAACTGTTAATCAATTTGCAAGTTCTAAATTTGGCATTGCATTAAGTGAGGAATCGGCAAATTTTTCAGCTAAATATTTATAATATCCTGCGCAACCCACCATGGCTGCATTATCCGTGCATAAAATCGGAGAAGGCTTCATAAATATATAGTTATGGGTCAAGCATTTTTCCTGAAGTCTTTTCCTGAGACTAGAGTTTGACGCAACCCCTCCGGCTAATGCAATGGTGGTTAAGTTCTCTTGTTTTGCCGCCTTTATTGTTTTCGCTGCCAATACATCAACCACCGCCTCCTGAAAGCTTGCAGCCACATCCTCAATTTTTACGGTTTCATTCTTTTGCTTTGAATTGTGAAGATAGTTTAAAACTGCCGATTTCAAGCCGCTGAAGCTGAAATCCAATGTATCGTCATCGATTATTGCTCTGGGGAATTTTATGGCATCCTTGTTTCCTGCCATGGCTGCCTTGTCTATCAAGGGGCCGCCGGGGTAACCTAACCCGATGGCCCTTGCCACCTTGTCAAAAGCTTCTCCTGCAGCATCGTCTCTGGTCATTCCCAATACTTCATAGATACCGTAATCCTTAACATGAACCAAGTCAGTATGGCCTCCGGAAACCACAAGACAGAGAAACGGGGGCTTTAAATCCTTGTTTTCAATGTAATTTGCATTTATATGGCCTTCGATATGATTAACCCCGATCAGGGGTTTTTCCCATGCATAGGAAAGGCCTTTTGCAAAATTAATCCCCACCAAAAGTGCACCCACCAGGCCGGGACCGTAGGTCACTGCTATTGCATCTATGTCATTGGGCTTTGTATTGGCTTCAATCATTGCCCTTGATACCACATCATTGATATTTTCAATGTGTTTTCTTGAAGCTACCTCCGGTACAACTCCGCCAAACTCCTTATGGATTTCTATTTGAGATGATATTATATTGGATAAAACATTTCTTCCGTTTTCAACAACGGAAGCAGCAGTTTCATCACAGGATGTTTCTATGGCTAATATTATGGTTTTTTCCCTTTTATTTTCCTTCATGTATGGTATTTTCCTCCGTGTTTTCCTGAACTGATTATACTACTGTAAGTTACACAATTCAAGAAGAAAAAAGATGACACTACCCCCGTCCCCTTGTCATC
>JAAYOE010000179.1 GCA_012520455.1 Tissierellia bacterium | reverse complement strand
GATACACAAGCAATGTCAGAAAAGCCAATCGGAAGGGGAGAATCTTCATTGACTGGATTAGGAATGCAAGAGGAGCCACAAGTATAGCCCCCTATTCATTAAGGGCAAGGAAGGGAGCCAAGGTGTCCATGCCCGTCTCCTGGGATGAACTATATGCAGTTGCTCCCGACGGAATCAATATGAAGGATGCCCTGTTAAGAATTGAGGGTAAGGACCCTTGGGAGGGCTTTTTCCAAAACAACCAGTCAATCCGATGACAAGGGTGACAAGGGGACGGGGGTAGTGTCATCAAAAAAATAGTTGAACCTACAGGCTGACTGTAGGTTCCAATACGGTCAATGTATTGTCATAAGTATTAAGGTTAGTTACAGCCCCTATGGGTATTGCCATTTTGTACACCCCGTGTCCCGAAGCTAAGTTAGTCATAAGAGGTTTGCCCAAGGGAACAATCACTTCATTTATTATGTCTTCATAGGTTTTGCCGTAATTTGCATAGCAGCCTGCACATTCTCCCATTATGATACCTGCACAATCCCTGAATTTACCTGCGTGAATCAAATGGGCAATCATTCTGTAAACACGGCTTGCCGCTTCATGGGTTTCTTCAATGAATAAAATCCTGTCTTTAGTGTCTACTTCAAAAGGTGTTCCCAATGTATCAACAAAGGAAGCAAGGTTGCCTCCCACAATGGTGCCTGTTACATTACCCTGAATCCTGCTTATCAAGGGCATACCCGGAGGATTCTCCAAAGGCCTCGGGGCAGTTATGGTTGATGTGGCGGTGAAAAACTGATTAAAGTTATAAGCAGGAGTCGATGGTCTGAAATTTAATAAAAGAAGGCTGTGAAAGGTTATTAAATCCGCAAATTGATAAAGTACATTCAATAAAATTGTTATATCACTGTATCCTGTGATAATTTTTGGATTGCTTCTTATTACATCATAATCAAGATAGGGGATAATATCTGCAACTCCCGTACCGCCTCGCGTAGGTATAATAGCCCTCACCTCGGGATTCTCAAACATATTCATTAAATCAGATGCCCGCTCCATGGCAGATGCGGCAACAATGCCTGCATTGGAATAAGCATGCTCGCCGACAAGAACATTGAAACCCATAGATTCAAGGGTTTGTATTCCAACGTCAATCGTTCCGGCATCCGGGGGGCTCCCCAATGTTACTATTCCTACGGTGTCGCCTGCTCGTAAAATAGGCGGTCTGGTAGCCATTATATCCTCCAAAAAAAACTATTTATTTTTTAATTATTATATGAGAAAAAGCTGCAATGGTTAATAATTAAGATTAGGAACCATCTTTTGACTGTATAATGGTTTCCAGTAAAAGGTAATTGTTAAATCTTTAATTTTTGTCGAATCATGTCGATATATAAAAAAGAAGTCAAGACAATCAAGACTATCAGTATAGGCAGGAGGACATATATGAACATGTCAAAAATAACAAGTACCAAACAAAACAATAAAAAAAGTTTAGCAAGGGACGTATTAAAATTAAGTATTTTATCTTTAGTAATCACCGTTCTTATTACATCCTTGTATATTACAATTAGAATGAATAATTTAGTTGTTACAGTATCCGAGGACAAGGCAACAGCTTCCCAAAATATAGTTCAAATAAAAATTGATGAAATAAGAAGCAATTTAGAGAAGGGCCTTAATATTTTAACATCAAACACAGATTTTATCAGTGCTATCGGCGAAGAAGACAGCAGCACCACCGGCTATTCTTATATCATGTTTGACTTTAAAAATGAAAACATAGGCAGTAACTTAACCATAACAAATACCGAAGGAGTTGTAATAGCAAGTACAGGTCATAATTCAGGTCAAACTCTTTTTAACAATCCACTTATAAAAGAAGCACTGGCAGGAAGCGGAGGCTCAAATATAGAAAGAATTTTTCCGGAATACTTTTCATTAAATGTAGTAAAGCCTATTAATTTTGATGGTAATATAATCGGTGTTTTAATTGCAGATTATAATTTGGAGAATTTGGATTTTGTAGATGGTATTAAGAATTATGTTAATAGTGAAATAACCATATTTGAAAATGATTTAAGAGTCAATACTACTATTATACAGGATGGCCGGCGATTAATAGGGACAAAGCTTGATCCGAAGGTAGCCGAAATTGTAATTAATAATAAACAAGAATACATTGGAAAAGCAG
>JAAYOE010000178.1 GCA_012520455.1 Tissierellia bacterium | reverse complement strand
CTCCACTTCCTCCAGGGAGGAACTTTCAGGGAAACAACCTCTAACAAGAAAATCGAGACAATAGATGATTTCAAGGGATTAAAGATAAGAACCATGGAGAACAAAAACCACATGGCATTCTGGCAGGCAATGGGTGCCGCACCTACGCCCCTTCCATGGCCGGAGGTGTATATTTCCTTGCAGCAGGGACTTGTTGATGCACAGGAAAATGCTACAGATACCTGTGTGGGAGCAAACCTCCAGGAAGTACAGGATTATCTGATCTTGACCCACCATATACTCTATTGCAACCAGTTCTTAATCAATGCAAGCAAATTTGACAACCTTGACCCCTTGTACCAAGAAGCGTTGCAACAAGCTATTGATGAAGCTGCTGTAGAAATTGAAGCTCAATTAACCGAAATAGACATAACAAACAGACAAATATTGGTAGACGGCGGCATGGAATTAGTAGAATTTGATGCAAGTTTCATAGACCAAGTTTTAGAAAAGGCAAAGGGTGTATATGAATCTATAGGCAAAGATATTGGACAGGACTATGTAGATTCCCTCCTTAATGCACTTGAAAAATAATAAGGGTCTAAAAGAGTATTTTACAGACATGCAGACTAAAACCGCAGGCAGGAGCCTGCGGTTTTAGTCGCTGAAAGCGAAGTTTTCTATGATAAAATCTCTTGTTTTCATTGCTGCCGGTGAAAGATACTTGTCATCGGTCCAGCAAAGGTAGATTTCTCTCTTTAAAGGCAAATCACAGATTTTAACCGTATCAACATGTTTGTACATGGATGGTATTTCAGGGACGATAGATATGCCGAAATTGAGAGAAACAAAGGAAATTACCGCATTGCATTCTTCCGCTTCAAAAACAATATTAGGTGTAAAATCAGACTGTGCAAATATATCATCCACTACATCCCTCAGAGATGAGCTTTTGCTCAAGGCTATAAAGGGTTCATCAATCATGTCGGATATAGAAATGCATTTTTTTTGTGAAAAACGATGCTTCTTCGGTATGATAAGATAAAGGGGCTGACTTAAAATTTTTGCATACTTAAAGCCCTTTTCAGGTTTCGGACAGATAGCCAAATCAATTTTATTGGATTTTAAATCTCTCAAGAGATGTTCATTCAAATTCTGGACAAGGGAAAACTTTATTGACTTGTTAAAATCATCTTCATAAAACTTTTTAATCATTTCCGGTATGAACTTAGAACTTACACTGTAAATATAACCCAAGGACACCTCGCCTTTGGAAGAATCAGCTAAGGTTTTCAGCATCATGGTGCCTTCTTCCAAGATATCCAAGGATTTTTCCACATATTCAAGGAATCGTTCTCCCGCATAGCTTAATTTTACCTTCCTCCCGCTTCTTTCAAATAATTGGGTGTTCAATTCTTTTTCCAGCTGGGATATTGAATAACTTAAGCTTGGCTGAGCAATAAGAAGTATTTCGGCGGCCTTTGTATAATGCTGTACTTTAGCTAATACACGAAAATAATGCAGCTGTTGTAAGGTCATCTTTAACCCTCCACAATAAACTAATACGCTTTGTCATCCTGAGAGTATGCGAAGCAATGACACCCCTAAGGATTATTCATAGAAGTATATTTATTATAGCAGAATTATTATAGAATGTCTCTATTAAATTAATTTTTTTTT
>JAAYOE010000177.1 GCA_012520455.1 Tissierellia bacterium | reverse complement strand
GTTTATATCACTTTCATCTATATTTGTTATTATCCTTATATTATTATATATTTCATGATTTTCATTTTCACTTAATTCTAATGATAAAAGCTCCACTTAGTCACTCCTCTCGGCGGTCAAGGGAGGTTATATTATCGGTATCAGCGTCCCTAAGTCTGTAATCTGCTGACTTGAAGCTTCTTCATAAATATATCCTGCTGACTCAATAAATTTTTTCAAATCAAGAGATATGTCTTCATCGAATATTTTCCCTGTTGACAAAAATATCTTTTCATCGATTAAACCTGTTGAGCCTCCTATAAATCCGTTGTCATAGCCTTTAAGGCGTATAAACTTGGGATTTACATACATGCAGTCTATATTGAAGGATTTTAATTTTTCATGTATCAAGAAGTCAGATGTCAATGCCTTATTATCGCTGAGGGCGGCAACTGAGCACTTTGTATAGCCTTGATTTACATGAATGAATTCCATGCCCGCTTCTTCCAAATAATATCTCAAAACCTGGTCTGTATGCCTTGTGTTATGCACAGCATATCTCCCTATTCTTGCTACATTATATGCTATATCCTCAGGATAGTTTCTGCTAAGAGTTTTTCCACCTTCAATAACTTTTATTCCTAAGCTTCCCAAAACATTTCTGTAGTAATAGTAAACATTGGGAGCAACAACAAAAGTTTCAAAATTAATGGGGTGGATTACCATATCGGGATGGCCGTCAATAGGTTCTTGCAAATCAGGGCATTTTATGGTTTTTATGGGCTCTATATTTAATTTTTTCAAATAATCCAAGATTTCTTTCCCTGCCCTGTAGTCAATAATAACAAAGCGGGGTTTTTTATATGGCACGAAGGGATTCATGTTATACCTGCCGGGAATAATCTTATTTTATCCGTTAAGAAATTATATCACAAATCTTCAATATGACAAGGGGACGGGGGTACTGTCATCTAAATGACAGTACCCCCGTCCCCTTGTCATTATTTATTTAGTATGCTCTCCAGCCACCGTCAACAGCTATGCATTGACCGTTTACAAATGATGCTTCGTCACTTGCCAAGAATACGGCAACTTGTGCTATTTCACTTCCCTGGCCGGTTCGAGGATTGAGGGCCAGGCCGATTCCCGTTCTTTTTGCCCCATCCATGTTAATGGTCTTCATAAATTCACTGCTGGCTATTTCAGTAGCTATGGCTCCGGGGCATATGGCATTGCATCTGATATTTTTTAAAGCATACATGAATGCCGTGTTTTTAGTCAAGCCCACTACCGCATGCTTGCTGGCAGTATATACTGCACCTGCTACACCGCCGTATAAGCCTCCGATGGAAGCAATATTGATTATATTTCCGCCTCCAACTTCTTCAAAGTATTTTACGGCTTTTCTCATAGAATATACTACTGATTTCACATTTACATCAAATACTTTATCATACATTTCATCCTTTACATCACCAACTGCACTCATATCGTCCATGATGCCGGCATTATTAACTAAAATATCCAATTTACCGAACCGGTTTACGGCTTCATCTATCATTTCGTTGACTTTTGCGCTGTCGGTTATGTCTGCAGAAAAT
>JAAYOE010000021.1 GCA_012520455.1 Tissierellia bacterium | reverse complement strand
TTTCCAGTCAATTGTTTTTAAATCCACTTCTTTGCCGTTGATGGTAACTTTTTTGGCGTTTTTTAATAAGTCATTGAGATTATACTTATAATTTACTCTAATGCAATTTGTTGTTGCCGCAAAGGCTGACGTTGATGACAATGCCACTAATACGGCTAAGGTTAATGCTATAATTCTTTTCTTCATAATTCACTCCTATATAGTCTTAGATTTTTTTGAAACAGGCAAGGCCTGCTTCTTTAAACTATAGAACTTGTTAATGAGCTCCGTCATGCTAAAATTATAGCACCCTGAAATCCTTAAAAAAACACACAATAACTTGATGGATTTCCAAATGTGTCAATTATATTACACAATTTTGCAAACAAAAGAAATAAATACAAAATTATTACAGATAAGAGTCCTTTATTCAAAAATACTTAATAAAAGGTTAATTTTTATGGCACTATGTGTAAGGTATGTATTTTATTGACATATTTACTTCTTGACAAGATATCACATTTATATTATCATTCCAATTAACACGTTATTTGACTATGAAGGGGCTTAAGTAACACTTTGGTTACAAGATAGAGAGTGAATCGGCCGGTGAAAGATTCACAGGACAAGGTGCGAAATACGACTCCTGAGTTTTGTGTGAAAAGCACAGCGGTTTATCTGACCGTTACATCAGGAAGAGGCGGCAGCAAATTAAGGTGGTACCACGGGTTATCTCGTCCTTTAGGATGAGATAACCCTTTCTTTATAATAAAGGTCATAAAATATATTGATTATTGAAGAATATAAGACACAAGGAGGATTAAGATGGAAAAAAGAAATGTTTTTGATGTTTTAAAAGAAAGAGGATATATAGAGCAATGTACTCATGAGGAAGAAATAAGAGAATTATTGGGCAAGGAATCCGTAACCTTCTACATAGGCTTCGATCCCACCGCAGACAGTCTTCACATAGGCCACTTCATACAGATAATGGTAATGTCCATAATGCAGCAATACGGCCACAGGCCTATAGCCCTGCTTGGGGACGGAACCACCATGATAGGTGACCCCAGCGACAGAACCGGGATGCGGTCCATCATGACCTTTGAAACCATAACCCAAAATGCTGAAAACTTTAAGAAGGTATTTGAAAAATTTCTTGACTTTTCAGATGGAAAGGCCATCATGCCCAGGAATTCGGAATGGCTTCTGCCCTTGAATTATCTTGAATTTATGAGGGAAGTAGGGATACATTTCACGATAGCCAAAATGATTGCTGCGGATTGTTATAAAAACAGGATGGACCAGGGACTTACCTTCTTTGAATTCGGCTATATGCTCATGCAGGCATATGACTTTTACATGTTAAATCAAAAATATAACTGCAAGATGCAGTTAGGCGGAAATGACCAGTGGTCCAACATAATAGCCGGGGTTGAGCTGACCAGGAAAAAAGCCGGAAAACAAGTTTATGGAATGACCTTTGCCTTATTGACCAACAGCGAAGGCAAGAAAATGGGTAAGACGGAAAAAGGTGCCTTATGGCTTGACAGAAACAAAACCACACCTTATGAATTCTATCAATACTGGAGAAACATCGATGATGCCGATGTGGAAAAATGTTTGGCCCTCCTTACCTTTTTACCCATGGATGAGGTGAGAAGATTGGGAGCCTTGGAAGGGGCAGAAAAGAATAAGGCAAAAGAAATCCTTGCATATGAAATAACCAAGCTTATTCATTCGGAAGAAGATGCACGCAAGGCGCAAGAAGCAGCAAGGGCCTTGTTTGGAGGCGGGGCTGATTCAGAAAATGTGCCCACTACGGAGCTGACAAAATCCGAATTGGGAGAAGGAATGCCGGTTATCGATTTAATGCAGAAAGCAGGGCTCATAAAATCAAAAAGCGAAGGAAGAAGGCTCATCGACCAGGCAGGGGTTTCCGTAAATGATCTTGTGGTAGATGATATAGGGGCTACAGTTACCGAAAAAGACTTTGAAGACGGGAAACTCATGATAAAAAAAGGCAAGAAAACCTACCATAGGATAAAATTAGTTTAAAAATTACCGGGACGGAGAACGAAAAGAACCGTCCCTTTTTTGTTTTTTATTATAAAATTATTAATACTTTAAGGAAAATATGGTAAAATACTCTTATCTTAGAAAAAGGAGTGATAGTTTGCTTAATAAAAGTCTGATTGAAGATACCCTTACGGCTGCCTTGTCCACCGGCGGTGATTTTGCAGAAATTTTTGTGGAAGACCGGACCAACAACGGAATTGTCATGATAGGGGGCAAGGTGGAAAGCACCGTGTCAGGAAGAGATTACGGCGTAGGCATAAGAATATTCAAAGGCTTCAACAGTGTTTACGCCTATACCAATAAATCCGACAGGGAAACTTTAATTGATACGGCAAAAAAGGCTGCTAAAGCCCTGACGGGAAAAAACCTTAACCTTACAATAAACCTTACCAAGGCGGACGTTAAAAATATTAATCCTATTCGGATAGACCCATCCGGGGTCGAAAAGACCAAAAAGGTTCAGGTAATGAAAAAGGCCTATGATACAGCCTTTAATTATGATGAGTTGATTACCCAGGTTACGGTTTCTTATACAGATTATACCCAGAACATAATGGTGGCGAATTCGGAAGGCTTGTGGAAGGAAGATACGAGGGTCCGCTCAAGGCTGGGGATTTCGTCCGTAGCCAGCAAAAATGGAGAAATGCAGTCGGGATTTTTCGGTCCCGGGGCAAGCAGGGGCTATGAATTCTTTGAAGACCTTGACATTGATTATTATGCCAAGGAAGCGTCAAGAATTGCCCTAACCATGGTTAATGCCAAATACAGCCCCGGAGGCAGGATGCCGGTAATCATAGACAACGGATTCGGAGGAGTAATTTTCCACGAAGCATGCGGTCACGGCCTGGAAGCTACATCCGTTGCAAAAGGCCTTTCCGTCTTTGCCGGAAAAATCGGTCAACAGATAGCATCACCCTTAGTCACTGCCATAGATGACGGGTCAATTCCCAACCAGTGGGGGTCATACACCATAGATGATGAAGGGACCCAGTCACAGCGTAATGTTTTAATCGATAAGGGAATTCTTAAGGGATATATGGTTGACAAGTTGAACGGCAGAAGAATGAACATGGATGTGACAGGTTCATCAAGGCGGCAGTCTTACAGGTTCCCGCCCACTTCCCGAATGTCAAATACCTTCATAGATAAGGGGAATTTAACGCCGGAAGAAATAATTGCCAATACGGAAAGGGGACTCTACGCCAGGTATATGGGGGGAGGGTCAGTAAACCCCAGCACCGGAGAATTCAACTTTGCCGTAATGGAAGGATACATAATAGAGAAGGGTAAAATCAAAGAACCTGTAAGGGGGGCCACCCTGATAGGCAAGGGTACGGAAGTCCTTAATAAGATAGATATGGTTGGAAACAACCTGGACCAAGGTCAGGGCATGTGCGGGTCAGTGAGCGGAAGTATACCGGCCAATGTAGGCCAGCCCATGATCAGGGTTTCGGAACTAACTGTAGGCGGAAGGGAAGGTGGACTTTAGTGGATGTGAAATCTTTAATCGATAAAATATTTCAAAAAGGCAGGGAAAAGGGCTTAAGTGATATGGAAGTTTATTATGCTTCCGGCACCAGCCTCAGTCTTAAGGTTTTTCAAAAAGACCTCGATACTTACAACCTTTCGGAAAGTGAAGGCCTTTCCTTAAGGGGAACCTACAAGGGCAAAATGGGATATTCATACACGGAAAAGGCAGATGAAGCTTCCATTGAGCAATTGGTAAGGGATGTAAAAGAAAATGCCACAATAACAGATTCCGAAGACGAGGAGGTCATCTTTGAAGGCTCAAAGGAATATAAAAGGGTTAATAACTTTAACCCGGATTTGTCTGAGATAGGGGAAGAAGAAAAAATAGAATTCGTCAAGGAGCTTGAAGAAGAAGCTTTTAAGGCAGATGAGAGGATTGCATCGGTTCAGGCCTGTGTCTACGGGGACGGCATGGGAGAAATAGTTTTATCCAATACCAAGGGCCTTTTTTTAGAGGATAAGAGCAACATTGCCTATACTTATATATCGGTTGTGGCAAAGGAAGGAGAAGACATCAAGACAGGTCTGGCATACAGGACAGGAAACGACTTCAGTAAATTCAAAGCAAAGGAAATAGCAAGGGAGGCTGTGGAAGAGGCCTTGGCCCTTCTTGGGGCCAGCCCGGTAAAGTCCGGGGACTACAAAGTTATCATAAGGAATTCGGCTGCTGCGGATTTATTGGAAGCCTTTACGGGAATATTCTCGGCCGAAGCGGTGCAAAAAAATCTTTCCTTATTGAAGGGAAAACTTAACGAAAAAATAGCCAGTTCTGTATTTACCCTGGTAGACGACCCCTATATGGAAGGAGGTCTTGCTTCCAGATCCTTTGACGGGGAAGGGGTTGCCTGCAAATATAAAAAGGTCGTTGACAAGGGTGTTTTAAAAACCTACCTTCACAATTTAAAAACAGCCAAAAAAGATGGGGTTGAAACAACCGGTAATGCCGGCAAGGGCTCCTACAAATCATCTATTGGCATATCTCCTTCAAACTTCTACGTGGAAAAAGGAGAAAGAGATTTAAATCAAATGATGGCAGATATAGACAAGGGCATACTCATAACCGAGCTCCAGGGCCTTCATTCGGGCTTGAATTCCATATCGGGAGATTTTTCTTTGGCAGCCCTGGGTTTTCTGATTGAAGGCGGGAAAATTTCAAGGCCTGTGGACCAAATTACGGTTGCGGGCAACTACTTTGAAATGCTGAAGGATATAGAAGAGACCGGGTCGGATTTAAAATTCGGCTTGCCGGGCGGTGCCTACATAGGGTCACCGTCATTAAGGATCAAAAAACTGTCAATTGCAGGGGAGTAAGAGGACTTTCAAATTAAAAAAGACAATCCGTTTGGATTGCCTTTTTTTAATCTACCCTTTCACGTTCGTTAAACAATAGAGTTATACAGTATAAACCTGCCAAACCTACCAAGCCGTATACCAACCGGCTGAATAGAACTGTCTGGCCGCCAAAAATAGCAGCGACTAAATCAAACTGAAATAGTGCTATCAGTCCCCAGTTTATGGCTCCGATAATTACTAAAACCAATGCAAATTTATCCAATTATTATCCTCCTATGAATAAAATATAGGCTTATTATTTCAAAAATTTTCTATATTATGCATTTTTTCAAAAAATCTATGAAAATCATAAATTATTAACAAAAAATTTCAGGTTGAATATAATACAATAAATTGTTATTTGGATTAGGAGGTTATAT
The DNA here is from genome assembly GCA_012520455.1 of Tissierellia bacterium. GTDB lineage: Bacteria > Bacillota > Clostridia > Tissierellales > Sedimentibacteraceae > Sedimentibacter. The sequence continues at coordinate 21,937 of JAAYOE010000021.1, read as the reverse complement.
ATGGAGTGTAATAAACCTGAAGATATCGTAGAAGTTAAGGCTGATGCCAATGCTCAATGCGACTCTGTTCGGGGCATCAGGGGAAGAAGAGGCAGGGATTTTAAAAGATGCGACCGTGTTTCAGGTGCCGGAGAAATTGATTCATCCCTCTTGTTTTTCTTCCTCTTATTGGTTGTTATAGTGTGTGAAAGCGATTGTGATATAGAATTTGAAACCTTGCTGTGGTTCTTCCTTTTGTTGGTGGCATTATTCAACTTCTTTGACTGATTTAACTGTTAAAATTGGCCAAACATAAAAAACCTGCTTGATGATTCAAGCAGGTTTACCTTTCCTATGAAAATTTGGGATACACGATAAAATCCTTGAAGAGGAGTCCGCCATAATCAATTCTTACTCCCTTCAATCCGATTTCGCTGTCCTTTGAAACTATTATTTCAAAACCGTCAACCTCATATAAGTTGTCATCTCCCGTTTGTTTCGCCGAAACAATTTTATACTTGTAGCCTGCTCATCCTACCGGGTATTTCATCAGGGTTATGGATATATTTTTTCCCTTCATGAGCAAGAACTTTTCTTTGGCCCTGTCGGTCATTTCTATATTCATAAATTCTCCTGCCTTTATGTATAGATTGGTACAACATCAAATCCCTTCATAAAAAAGGATGTTGAATAATCGATTTTAGCGCCCTTTATGGCTCCTTCCAATTCATCCGATACTATTATATCAATGCCGTCAACATTATAAACCTTTTCAATATCGTCCTGTTTCTCCGAAACAATGCCAAGTCTGGCACCACATCAGGTATAAGCTGTTATTTTCAATTTAATAGGTTTATTGTTACTTTTCATTTCCATCAATTTAGCCTTTGATTTTTCAGTCAAGATAAATTCCATATCTGCCTCCTTTTTTTCTTAATCATATAAGAGCAAGAGGCACTTAATCAGTGATTTAATCACATACTTAGCCGGCTAAAGGCTAAGAAGCTTATTTTTTATTTCTTCCTTATTATTGACAATTAATCTGTCAATAATCTCAACAGGCCTGTCTTTTAAAGTATATATGACATGAGACAAATCGATTGCTTCCTCAACATCATGGGTTATGAAGACCACGGTTCTCTGGCTTGCTTCCCACATCCTTTTAAATAAAGAAATCATTTCGTTCCTTAATTTAAAATCAAGACCTTTAAAAGGTTCATCCATTATAAGTATATGGGACGGATAAGCAAAAGCCCTTGCCAGGGATACCCTTTGGGCCATGCCCCCGCTCAATGCGTCGATTTTATAATTCTTATACCGGCCTAATTCAACCATCTCCAAATAATTATTTATTATTTCTACCCTTTTTTCTTGCTCATAAACATCCTTCAACACAAAATCAATGTTTTCATAAACATTATACCATTTAAGAAGGCGGGGCTCCTGGAACACATAAGAAAACAAGGAATTGTCAACACCCTCAACAAAACCCTTGTCAGGGGGTACGATTCCCGCCACAATGTTCGCAATAGTTGTTTTTCCCACACCTGAAGGGCCGAAGAGGCAGGTTATTTTATTCTTCTCAAAACTGATGTCAAAATCTTTTAATAAGATAAGGTCATCAAATCTTTTGGTAACATCGATTAATTTAATCATATTTATCTCCTGATCGGAAGATGGTTTTAAGCAGGCCTTCAAACAAAAAGCTCAGAGAAACTATGATGACGGTCCAGGCAAACAAATCGGGGATTTCAAGATACACCTTGGAATCGTATAAGAATCTCCCGATGGAATATTTGGGTAGGCTTAAAACTTCCGCTGCCGAGGTAACCTTCCAGCCTATCCCTAAGGCGGAAACCATCCCTGCCTTAATGTAAGGGAGGGAAGAATAAAAGTATACGGACCTTATAACCCGCATCCTTCTTATCTTATAAACTTCGCACATTTCAAGAAGCTTAACATCCGTTGACCTGATTCCGGAAACCGTATTAGTCCAGATTATGGGAAAGCACATTAAAAATGCTACAAAAATGGGGACATTAGTATCCCTGAACCACATTATGGCAATAATTATGATACTCATTACGGGGATTGTTCTCATAATTATTATCAAAGGGTTGAACAAATCGTACAAGGGCTTTTGGATACCGCAAATAATCCCCAGCAAGATACCTGAAAGGCAGGATAAAAAAAATCCTGCCAAGGTCCTGTAGGTGGAGTAACAGATGGTGATGTAGGTTTCTTTTGAAGTCAAAAGATTTATGAGGGAAGAAAAGGCAGCATGAGGAGATGGGAGATAAATCTCCTGACCTATTATCAGTGACAATATCTCCCAGACCAAAATCCAAAACAATATTATGAATAATTTGTTTTTATTCCGTAAAATAGAATTCATCATCCGGCATGCTTCCTCCTACCGAAGCAGGGTTTGAATCAAACAATATCTGATAAAAATCATTCAAACCCGGTTTAGCATCCTGTGCCTTCTTAAATGTAATTCCGCAATAGGGGATAGCCTTTTCAACCAGGGCGGCATCAGGCATGATTTCATGTTTGGCAACTAATTCTGCCGCATTCTTTTGATTCTCCAAAACCCAGTTAACGGACTCTTCATATTGGTCCAAAAATTCTCTTATAAAGTCCGGGTTGTTTTCGGCAAATTCTCTGTTTACGATGATACACCCGGTATATAATTCGCTTTTCCCGCCTGTTGCCTCATTCCATGCTTCATTTAAATCAATTAAAATCTTTACCTTAGGGTTTTTCAGCGTAGTTTGAGTTACAAAAGGCTGGGGCAAAAGTGCAACAGGCGTATCTTCCGCTATAACGGACTGGGCGAGGCTTGCATGGTCGAGTGCATAATTAAGCTCGGTCTTGCCTTCCAGGCCTGCCTGCTTTAAAATATAGTTCATGGCAAAATCAGGAGTTGAGCCTTTAGCGCTCATGCCCAGGCTTTTGCCTTCCAGTTGTGAGATGGAGTCAATGTCCCCGGTTCCTACTATATATAGGTTTCCTATTGTATTTACCGCCATCAGCTGAACCTTGCCCTGGGTTTTGTTGTATAAAACCGAGGCTAAATTTATGGGAACGGAAGATATTTGTATATCGCCGTTTATAATTTTTCCGGTCAATGAATCAGGTGCTGCTTCCTGAATATATTCCACCTTGTATTTTTCACTTTCCAGTGCCTTTTCATCAATCATCTTAATCATACCGATGGATGTCGGCCCTTTAAGCCCCGCTATCGTAACATTTACAGGTTCAACTACCGCCGGCTCTTCAAGGGGTTGGGGCGTTTCCTCTTCAGGTTCTTGAGGTGCCGGAGTTTCTGCAGGTTGGTTGGCACAGCCTGCGGTAAAACTTAACACAAGAACCACTACAAGCAAGAACAAACTAAATTTTTTCATTTTGACCTCCTAATGTTTTTTGGACAAGGCGCTTTTAACGCTGAGTCCTTTGATTTTGCCTAATTTTCCGCTAAGAGCTCCGATGTCGTCATTAGTGCCGTCAACCATGACGGAGATGAGGTTTAGCCCCCTCTCCTTGTAAGGAATACCCATTCTGCCTATAATAATATGGGAATATTCATGGAGGAGCCTGTTCACTTCTCCTGCCTGGGATGTATCTTCAATCACGATGCCAATTACTCCGATTCTCTTATCCATATACACCTCAACAAAAAAATTCCTTGCACCACAAGGAATAATATTTTTAATACAGGTAATATTATCAATATTTTTTTATTCCTTGCTCTTAGAAGATCCTTAAGCTTAGATATGTTATAAAATTAACACGTATTCATCATTATTTCAAGCCTTAAATTATTAAGATTATTTAATTAATGACAAGACCCCGTCCTGTTTCTAACCCTTTACACCAATAATAATTAATGATACAATTTTATATATATGGTGCCCGGCACCGATAAAACGAGGTGGTTTATGATTTCTACAAGGATGTTTCAAGGAAAGGACAACTTATCCCAGGTCCTTGATATCAGAAAAGAGGTATTGGCAGAGACAGATAATATTACGGATTTTTATGACGACTTTGCCTTTAATGCAGTTTTATATGAAGACGATATACCCGCAGGAACAGGGAGGCTCTTGTTTAAAGAAGGAAAATACTTTATCGACATGCTTTGTGTAAGAAATCAATTTAAGGGTTTTAATTATGAGGATTTGCTCATCAGACTCTTAGTCAGAAAGGCAGTTACCATCGGTGCCGAAAAAACTTATATGGAAGCGGACCAGGACCTTCAAAAAATCCTGGAAAACATTGGATTCATACAGGAGACAAAGGGAAAAAACCTGATGGTTAAAGAAGGAGATGTGGGTGGAGGCTGCTGCGGGCAGACAAAATGAGGAAGTCAGCCTATAAAAAAATATAGACAAAGGCTAAAGCTTGTTATATAATAAAAAAGTGCAGGGACAAAGGGAAGAAATGTCCCTGATAATCGGTCATCATGACTCATTGGTCAAGTGGTTAAGACGCCACCCTCTCACGGTGGAAACAGGGGTTCGACTCCCCTATGGGTTATTTAGGGGACACACCTTTTGTTTAGCAGAAGGAATGTCCCTTAATTTTAGTGGAGGATTAAGATGGATTATAAAAAATTAGCAGATTTATTGTTTCCTGATATAACAAAGACAATGGAATATTATGAAAATGAAGTATATCCAAAGCGAAACCTGCCTAAAGGAGCCAAGGTAACAAGGCTGGCCCCCAGCCCTACGGGTTTCATTCATTTGGGCAACCTTTACGGGGCCTTTGTTGATGAACGTTTGGCCCATCAAAGCGGCGGTGTTTTTATGCTGAGAATTGAAGACACCGATGAAAAAAGAAAGGTGGAAGGGGCTGTAGAAACAATCATTTCATCCCTTGAATTCTTCGGCTTGAAGTTTGACGAAGGTGCAGGTATTGAAGGGGAGAGAGGGGACTACGGACCCTATTTTCAAAGCAGGAGGGCAGAAATATATCAGTCCTTTGTCAAACACCTGATTGAAATGGGAAGGGCATATCCCTGCTTTTGCACGGAAGAAGAGTTAGAAGAATTAAGAAACCGCCAGGTCAAGGAAAATGTAAATACCGGATATTACGGCAAGTGGGCAAGAGACAGGAACCTTTCACTTGAAGAGGTTGAGAAACACTTAAATAACAATGAAGAATTTGTTATAAGGTTCCGGTCGGAGGGAAGCGAAGAAGGAATCATTGAAATAGACGATGCCATAAGAGGTAAATTGACAATTCACGAAAATTTTCAGGATATTGTAATTTTAAAAACCAACGGCATACCTACATATCATTTTGCCCATGTGGTAGACGACCACCTGATGCGGATAACCCATGTGGTGAGAGGGGAAGAATGGCTTTCAACCCTCCCCGTTCATTACGAAATGTTTAAAGCATTCGGTTGGGAAACACCTGTCTACTGCCATACTGCCCACCTGATGAAAATGGACGGGGGGACCAAGAGAAAGCTTTCAAAGAGGAAGGACCCTGAATTAGGCTTGGGCTATTACAGGGAATTAGGCTATCATCCCAAAGCTGTCAGGGAATACCTTCTAACCATATTAAACTCCAACTTTGAAGAGTGGAGAATGGAAAATCCGGACAGCCCCATTGATGATTTTGAATTTACCTTGGAGAAAATGAGTACTTCAGGGGCCTTGTTCGATTTAGACAAGCTGAACAATATAAGCAAGGATGTCCTATTGAGAATTCCTGCAGAAGAAATATATGAATTTTTGCTTGATTGGGCAAATGAACATAAGAAAGAAGCAGCCACCCTCTTATCTGCCAATAGAGATGAGGTTGTTAAGCTCTTGTCTGTAGGAAGAGATGGCCGGAATCCCCGCAAGGATTTAATGTATTGCCGGCAAATTTTTGACTTTATCAGTTATTACTTTGATGAATACTTTGTAATTGAAGATTCCTATCCGGAGAACATCAATGAAGAAGAAGCTAAAAAACTTCTTTCCGCTTACTTAAGCACCTATGACCACGCAGACGACCAAGGCCAGTGGTTCGAAAAAATACGAACCATCGCTTCAGAAAAGGGATATGCGGCAAAACCGAAGGATTACAAGAAAAACCCGGATATGTACAAGGGCCATGTAGGAGATGTGAGCACAGTTATTAGAATTGCAGTTATGGGTCGTGCATCCTCACCGGACCTGTGGGAATTGCAGCAGATAATGGGAGAAGAAAAGGTAAGAAGAAGAATTGAAAATGCCATAAACAGTTAAAGGATTTGAGCTTTGCTCAAATCCTTTTATCATCACCAAATTAACCTATACAGACCGGCAGTTACAAAACAGACCAAGAATGCAAGCCCGGTAGGAATTATGAAAGCCGCAAATGTCCATTTCAAACTGCCGGTTTCTCTTTTTATTGTCCATAAGGTCGTGGAGCAGGGCCAGTGAAGAAGAGAAAACAACATCACATTTAGGGCCGTTAGGGGGGTCCAGCCGTTGGATAATAATATTTGTCTTAAAGAATCAATACTTTCAAAATCCGTTAAAGTGCCTGCAGACATATATGCCATCAATAAAACCGGAATCACTATTTCATTTGCGGGAAAGCCTGCAATAAAGGCTATTAATATGAATCCGTCAAGGCCTATCATCCTTCCCGGGGGCTCCAAAAAATTGGCTGCATGAATCAATATGCTCAAATCACCCACATGAATATTTGCCAAGAGCCATGTAATTGCACCTGCAGGTCCTGCGACAGCTACGGCCCTGGAAAGTACAAAGATGGTCCTGTCTATAATCGAGGTGTATATTATCCTTCCTATCTGAGGAGGCCTGTAGGGAGGCAGTTCTAAGGCAAATGTGGAAGGAATCCCTTTTAACAAGGTCTTCGACAACATATAGGATAATGACAGGGTTGCAAAAACCCCAAGGACAACCATGAGGGTGATGAATAAGGCGGGTATGATGCTGTCGACAAAGGTACCCGTGAAAGCAAAAAATCCTGCCGATAAAACTATTATTAAGGGGAACCTTCCGTTGCAGGGAACAAGGTTATTGGTGATGATTGCAATCAACCTTTCTCTGGGAGAGTCGATAATCCTGCAGCCTATCACTCCCGCAGCATTGCAGCCGAATCCCATGCACATGGTAAGGCCCATTTTTCCGTGAGCCCCTGCCTTTTTAAACAAGTGGTCCAAATTAAAAGCAACTCTGGGCAGGTATCCCAAATCTTCAAAAAGAGTGAACAAGGGAAAAAATATAGCCATGGGAGGAAGCATTACCGAAACAACCCAGGCCAGACTTCGGAATGCCCCGTCAGCTAAAATGCCCCGGATAAAGTCATTAACTCCAAGACTTATTAAAAGACCATCTAATTTATGCTGGAGACCAAACAATAAATCCGCCAAAATTTGGGAAGGTATATTTGCGCCCTGAACTGTAATCAGGAAAATAAGACCCAGCAAAGCCAGCATAATGGGTATGCCGAATTTTTTCGATGTGATGATGTCATCGATTTTTTTGTCCCTGTTAAGCTTGGCAATATCCTCCTTTACATATTTTTGTTTCAGTTCATTGGCATAATTGTAATTTTGCTCCGTGACCTTTTCTCTTATTTCAGGCTCATAGCCAAGATATGATATATTTTTAAAGTCCTCGGCTTCTGTTTGTTTTAAAGCCATATCTGCTATTGCTTCCTTTAGCTCATTCATACCCCGGCCGCTTCTTGCGGCTGTCAGTACAAGGGGCATATTCAGTTCCTTTTCCAATCCTTGCCTGTCAATGGTGATATTCTTTTTCTCAGCCTCATCAACTAAATTAATACATAATATTATCTTTTTGGTAAGTTTGGCAATCTGGAGAACCAAATTCAGGTTTCTTTCAAGACATGTGGCATCGGCAACTACAACTATCGCATCATAATTGCCGTAACACAAAAAATCCCTTGTGATTTCTTCATCCTTGGAAGCAGTAAACAAAGAATAGGAGCCGGGCAGGTCTACCATTATATACTCCTTATTCTTGTATTTATACTCTCCTCTGGCGGAAGTTACGGTCTTTCCCGGCCAGTTACCCGTATGCTGTTTAAGCCCCGTCAGATAATTAAAAACCGTGCTTTTGCCTGTATTGGGGTTTCCGGCCAGGGCTACGACATACTGATTATCGCCTTTTTCTATTTCATAAATATCTTTTAATGATTCCAACCTGACAGATTGTGCCGTAAGTCCCATCCTGCCACCCCCTAAGATACTTCGATTAACCTTGATTCTTCATTCCTTAAAGCTATCATGGCCCCCCTTATCCGGTAAACCGTTAAATTATTTTTCGGCCCCTTTCTCAAGACCTCCACGTCTGCACCCTTAGTCAGGCCTAAGGCAAGAAATCTCTCTCTCAAATAATCACAGGCAGAGTTCCCCTCAACCTTTACTGTTTTTCCAACACCAACATCAACTAATTTCATATCTGACTCCTGTAATATTTTATATTTAACTGCATAGTATTATGAAAACATGTTAGCCAAAGCTAACATTCTAAACTATAATATGACCTTATTCAAAATTTGACACATGCAGGAGGGATTATGAAGGAAGAATTTTATACGCTGAAGGGATATAGAATTAAAAATGAAGAAATACTCTCATCATCCATGGAGGATTATATTGAAATGATATACAGGCTGTCGCAAAAATCAGATGAAGTAAGGGTGAGCGACCTGTCTTTGGCCTTGAATGTACGGCCTCCGTCAACCACAAAAATGATTAAAAGATTAGCAAAAGAAAATTATGTGGTCTATGAAAGGTACGGATGCATTAAACTTACGGAAAAGGGGAGGGATGTGGGCAGCAAATTGCTGGAAAGGCACAGGATAATTTTTGAATTCTTAGAGTGCTTAGGAGTAAAGGAAAATATTTTGGAGCAAACAGAAAAAATTGAACACGCCGTAAATAATGATGTCTTAGAGAAAATCAATGAGCTTACAAAAGTCTTGAAGGATGAGATTCTTCCCTTTTAATTCTAATTATCATTAACTTATTTCTCCCTCTTGAATAAGATAATGTTGAGAGGTTTAACCGTATGAGGGAGGTACACATGGAATATATTTGCGAGTTGAAAAATGTCTCTAAGAGATTTCATACGATAAATAACGAGACAAAGGCTATTGACGACATTTCCTTCAAGGTAAGGAAGGGGGAGATAGTGTCCATAGTAGGGCCGTCAGGCTCGGGTAAGTCAACGGTTTTGTCCCTTATAGCCGGGCTGGAGAAGCCTTCTGAAGGAGAGGTCATAGTCAATACTAAGAGTATCGGGTTCATGTTTCAAAAAGACCAATTGTATGAATGGAGGAATGTTTATAAAAACTGCCTTCTTGGTTTGGAGGTAAAAAACATGGATAATGAAGAAAATAAGATAAAAGTAAAAAAGATGCTTGAAAAATACGGGTTGACCAATTTTAAAAGGCATTATCCCAGCCAGCTGTCAGGAGGGATGAGACAAAGAGCTGCCTTGGTGCGGACTTTGGCCATTGAGCCTGACTTATTATTGTTGGATGAGCCCTTTTCTGCCTTGGACTACCAGACAAGGCTTTCTATAGGTGACGAAGTAGGTACCATCTTAAGAAACGAGAAGATAAGCACCATACTTGTAACCCATGACATACCGGAAGCCGTGAGCATTTCGGATAGGGTTATAGTCTTCACTGAAAGGCCGGCTAAAATTAAAAAGGAATATGAAATCATCTTTGATGACTGCCCCGGCGAAAGAACACCTATGAAATGCAGGAACACTTTGACCTTTGGCAAATATTTCAGGGATATATGGAGGGACTTAGATGTTGAAAAAGAAGAGTGAGAAAGCCGCAATAATATCGAAGGAGCATGAAGAATATTTAAAGTCAATCAAGAAGGAAAGAAATTTTATCAGAATTACGCAAATCTTGATTTTTGTTTTCGGAATAATATTTTGGGAAACAGCAGCTCAAAAAAATATAATAGATACCTTTCTTACAAGCAGCCCGGGTGCAATTCTTGAACTGATTGTAAAATTTATCAATGATGGAAGCTTATTCAGGCACTTATTTATTTCTACAATGGAAACAATAGGCGGTTTTTTTGCGGGCACCTTAGGGGGATTGCTGATTGCCATACTCTTGTGGTGGTTTAGGAGATTAGCTTTGATATTGGATCCTTATATTGTTATTCTGAACAGTCTGCCTAAAACAGCCCTGGCCCCCATAATAATACTGTGGGTAGGAATGGGTTATTCGGGGATAATTGCCACGGCTGCATCCATTTCAATAGTTGTGACCACAATGACCTTATACACGGGCTTTAACGGGGTAGAGAGAGATAAAATCATTCTTCTAAAAACATTTGGGGCGACCAAGTTTCAAATTCTTAAAAAGGTAATAATTCCGGCCAACATACCAAATATTTTGAGCGTCATAAAGGTCAATATAGGCCTGTCCTGGATAGGGGTTATCGTAGGAGAATTCTTGGTTTCAAAAGCAGGAATAGGGTATTTGATTTTGTACGGGAGCCAGACCTTTAAATTAGACCTTGTGATGATGGGAGTATTTGTATTAGGAGTAATTGCAGCTATTATGTACGTCCTTTCTTCCTGGCTTGAGAAAAAAATTATCAAATATTGAACATAACCTAAAAATTCAATATGTCATTCTCACTGTCTCGAAGAGGCAGTTTTTTTCATGTTCGATAAAATCTTGAAACATAATACAAATTATGTTAAACTGATACGGAAAATCAAAGAAAGGACCGATACAAATGACGGCTGCTTCAATATTTTATCCAATATTGACCATAGTATTATTGTACATTTTATTTAAAAACATAAAAAAAAGCATAAGCTATAAGAAAGAAAACATGCAGGTTTTGCTCTTGTTGAACGAAGACGACAGAAGGTTTCGTTTAATGAGCAGATTGCTGATGGCAGTTATGATTTTACTGACGGGCATAATGATAAGGGGCTTGATGGAAACAAAAACCTATACTTCGGAAGACGTAATGATTATGGCCATTCTTCCCGTACTGGTAATCACCTTGTACATTCCCTTATCCAAGAAAACAATGATTTCAACCTTAGGCATTCACAAGAGGTCAAACCTCATAAGATGGGCAGATATCAAAGGCATCAATTATCTTAAACCTGATGAAAAAAATAAGGTCAAGGTAAAAATTGTCTACATGCTCATGAATAAAGACGTCAGCATGAATCTTACATTTTTGAAAGACGACCCCCAGTTGGAAGACTTTAAAGAACATGCAAAAAGCTACAAAAGTACAAAAAAGAAGGATAAGAAAAGTGGCAAGTAAATTTATTGACAGTCATGCACACCTTGATGACCAAAGATTTGATAAGGACAGGGATGAGGTCATCCGCTCCCTCTATGAAAATGAAGTTGAAGCCGTGTTAAATCCCGGCTCGGATTTAAACTCATCAAAAGAAGCCCTGGCAATGGCGGAGAAATATCCCTTTATTTATGCTGCCGTGGGATGCCATCCCCACGATAGCCGGTATATGAGCGATGACCATCTGAATATATTCAAAGAAATGGCCAAGAATAAAAAAGTGATAGGAATAGGCGAAATAGGCCTTGATTATTATTATGACAATTCAGACAGGGACATACAGAGAAAGTGGTTCAGGGAGCAGATACGGCTGGCAAAAGAATTAGACCTTCCCTATATAGTTCATGACAGGGATGCCCACGAGGATGTTTTAAGAATCATGAAGGAAGAGCACTATGACGGAGCCGGGGGAATCCTCCACTGTTATTCGGGAAGCGTTGAATTGTCAAGAGAATTCATAAGGCTTGGATTCTATATATCCTTAGGCGGGCCTGTTACCTTTAAAAACGCAAGGGTTCCCAAGCTGGTCGCCGGGGAAGTCCCCTTTGACAAACTTTTAATTGAAACGGATTCGCCTTATTTAACGCCGGAGCCCTACAGGGGAAAAAGAAACGAGCCAAAGTACGTGAAATATGTTGCAGAAGAAATAGCCAAGATAAGAAATGTGTCAATAGACGAGTTAGCTGAAAAAACCAAGGAGAATTTCAAAAGATTATTTAGATTATGAAGCTAAACAGGGATTTTTATGACAGGGATGCCCGAGTTGTCGGAGAAGACTTAATAGGAAAAATATTAGCAAGAAGGTATGGCGATACCCTGATTAAGTTACGAATAGTTGAAACAGAAGCCTACATCGGTGCAATAGACAAGGCAAGCCACGGCTACGGAGGTAAAGTAACCCCCCGGACCAAGATTATGTACGGACCTCCCGGCTTTGCTTATGTTTATTTTATTTACGGCATGTATTATTGCCTGAACTTTGTCACTGAAAAAGAAGGAACTTGCTCTGCCGTTTTAATCAGGGCAGGAGACCCGGTATTTAACGAAGAAGAAATGTCTCTTAACAGATACAATAAGCCCTTAAAGGAATTGACAAGGTATCAGATAAAGAATCTTTCAAACGGTCCGGGAAAACTGTGCATGGCTTTGAGAATCTCGGTAAAAGACAATGGGACGGATCTTACGGGGGATGAAATATATGTCGAAGATGACGGCTTCAGGGATTTTAAGACGGAAAGAAGTAAGCGCATAAACATTGATTATGCGGAAGAAGCAAAAGATTTTTTGTGGAGATATACAATTCAATATAAATAAGCTTGACAAATATAATTTCACCAAATATAATTTGATTATCAAAGTAATTGAGGTGGTTTAATGAGCAATCATGAAACTGTAAATGAAATACTTGTGAGGCTCTTTGCAAACATTTTGGATATTGAGGAAAAATGCCTTAAAATAGGAGAATTTAGCGATCTGTCCATAACAGAAATGCATGTGATTGACAACATAGGATTGACCAGCGAGCGCACCATGTCTGATACGGCCAAGGCTGTAAAGGTTACTTCCGGAACCTTGACAACCGCCATAGACAATCTCATTAAAAAGGGATATGTGGAAAGGCGCCGGTCGTCGGAAGACAGGAGGGTCGTAAAAATCAGACTGACGGAAAGAGGCAGGGAAGCATACAAATCTCACGAGGATTTTCATAAGGATTTGGTAACAAGTGCTTTAGAACGTTTAAGCAGCCATGAAGAGGAAGTCTTAATCAAGGTGCTCACAAACATAGATGAATTTTTCAGTGAAAAGTACAAGCATGCGGGATGGTATTAAATCAATAATCCGGCATACAATGTAGATGGTAAGTTGTTTTTTGCTCAATTACTTTTAAAATCAAAATATTTGATAATGAAAAGAGGTTAAAATGGGTATAAGAATAGTAGTAGACAGCACATCGGATTTAACGGATGAAATTATTGAAAAATACAATATAAAAATGGTTCCATTGACTGTTAATTTTGAAAATGAATCATTTTTAGACAAGGTTGAATTGAGTACCAAAGAATTTTTTGAGAAATTAGAGGTTGCAGAAAAACTTCCCACCACCACCTTGGTGTCACCGGGCGCCTTTGTGGAAGTATTCAGCGAAATCTTAATGGAGGGCGACCAGGTCTTAGGCTTGTTTATTGCTTCCGAATTGTCCGGTACATATGATTCGGCCCGCATGGCAAAAAATATGATCGGCAGCGACGATATTCACATAATAGATACAAGAAGTGTCTGCCTGGGGTCATTTGCCCTTATCTTAGAAGCCATTAAATTGGTGGAGCAGAATAAACCCATAGAAGAAATAGTGGATGAATTGGAGAGGCTTAAGGAAAAAGTAGTTGTCGCAGCTGCCCTTGACACTTTGAAGTACCTGGAAAAGGGAGGAAGGCTTACCAAGGGGCAGGCGGTCTTAGGCACCCTCTTGAACATTAAACCCATTATAGGAGTAAAGGACGGCAAGATAACCGTAATTGACAAAATAAGAGGCAAAAACAAAGCCATTAAATGGTTTGATGAATGGATAGAAAAGAACAACTATGATTTATCGGACAAAACAGTGCTCTTATTCCACGGAAGAGCTTATGAACAATTAAAGCTTTTAAGAGATGCCATTGAGAAAAAATACAGAATTAAAAACATAATAGAACAGGAAATCGGGGCGGTTATCGGGACTCATGCAGGTCCCGGAGTACTGGGAATCGGATTTTTAGACAAATAAAAAAGGGGGCTTCTTTTAAGAAGCCCCCCTTGATGACAAGGGGACGGGGGTACTGTCATCAAATGTCCACGTAGAACCGTCCTCGGTTGACCACTATACTACTGTAAGTACGGTTTTTCCTTCTTCATTGACATCAACATTAACCGTTGACCCTTCTTTTAATATGCCCCTCAAGTACGCTTCGGATATCTCATCTTCAACATATTTTTGGATTGCCCGCCTCAAGGGTCTTGCGCCGAATTTTGTATTATAACCCTTCTCAAGAATGAGGTCTTTCATTTTATCGGTCACAAGCAAGGTTATTTTCTTTTCTTCAGCATCCTTTTTAACCTCCTTAAGCATCAAGTCTGCTATCTGGCTTAATTCTTCCCTGGTTAATTCGCTGAAGACTATGATATCATCAATACGGTTCAAAAATTCAGGCCTGAAGGTTTGTCTGAGGGCATCCTTTACCTTAGATTCCATCGCCTCGTATTCTTTATTGCCAAAACCGATTCGGTTAGCCTTCATGGATGTGCCTGCATTGGAAGTCATGATTACTACCGTGTTTTCAAAGTTAACGGTCCTTCCCTGATTATCCGTAAGCCTTCCGTCTTCCAATATTTGCAGCAGTATGTTAAATACATCCTCGTGGGCTTTTTCAATTTCATCCAATAAAATTACCGAATAGGGCCTTCTTCTTACTTTCTCGGTTAAAAATCCGGCCTGGTCAAAGCCTACATATCCCGGAGGAGCTCCTATAAGCTTGGAAACAGTGTGCTTTTCCATGTATTCGGACATATCAAGCCTTATCATGGCATCCTCGTTTCCAAAAAGTTCATAGGCTAAGGTCCTTGCAAGTTCCGTCTTGCCTACACCTGTTGGTCCTACGAATATAAATGAAGATGGTTTTTTCCTTTTCTTAAATCCCGAACGATTTCTCCTGATGGCCTTGGCAAGGCTTGTTACAGCAGGGTGCTGGCCTACGACTCGCCTGTGAAGTCTTTTCTCCAAGTGTATTAATTTATCAGCCTCTGCCTCAGTTATTCTCTGAACGGGAATTTTTGTCCAGGCTTCTATGACATATGCAATATCATCTTCCGTCAAAAGAACATTCTCGTATTCAACGGACAGGTCTTTTATCTTTGCTTCAATTCTGATTTCCTGCACCTTGAGCTCAGCTGCCCTTTCATAATCATCCTTTTCCGCAGCTTCTTCCTTTTCCTCTCTTATTCTGTTAAGTTCTGCCTTTAAGGCTTCTAACTCAACCAATCCCTTGTTTTTTAAATTTGCCCTCGACCCTGCTTCATCTATTACATCAATTGCCTTATCCGGAAGGAACCTGTCGGTTATATACCTTTCGGACATTATAACTGCCTGTCTTATGATATCATCACTTATCTTAACATTGTGGTACTGCTCGTAATAATCCCTGATGCCTTTAATAATCTCGATGGATTCTTCAATTGAAGGTTCATCTACCATCACCGGCTGGAATCTTCTTTCCAGGGCAGAATCCTTTTCAATATGTTTTCTGTATTCATCCAAGGTTGTGGCACCTATAATCTGAACTTCACCCTTGGCAAGGGCCGGTTTCAGGATATTGGCGGCATTCATGGCTCCGCCTTCGGCTTCGCCCGCACCTACGATATTGTGGAGCTCATCGATTACAATCACTATATTGCCTGCTTTTTTGGCTTCATCGATGATTGCCTTCATCCGGGCTTCAAACTGGCCTCTGAATTGGGTGCCTGCCACAACCGCAGTCAGGTCTAAAAGATAGATTTCAGTATTAAAAAGCTTAACGGGCACCTGTTTTTCAGCGATTCTGACGGCCAAACCCTCTGCTATGGCAGTCTTTCCAACTCCCGGCTCACCGATTAAAACAGGATTGTTTTTGGACCGCCTGTTCAGTATTTGAATGACCCTGTCGATTTCTCTCTCCCTGCCTATAATTCTGTCTAATTCGCCAAAGCGGGCCTGTTCTGTCAGGTTCAATCCGTAAGTATCCAGATATTTCAGTTTTCTTCGCTTTACTTTTTCCTTTATTTTAGCTCCCGCTCCCGAGCCGGAACCTGTATAGTTAATATCCTGATCATCTTCGCCGGGAATAAACTCGCTGTTTGTTGAACTTGTATTGCCTGTAAAAGCATTATTCATAAAATTCATCAAGGAATTTATACCATCGCCGTTTTCGGAAGTCATGTCCTGAGATAATTTTTCTAAATCCATGTCACCTATTATTTCAGTCAGCTGGCTGTTTAAATTTTCAAAGTCCTCAGGCTTCATTCCGCTTTGTCTCATTAACTGGTCCATGGGTGATAGGCCTTGTTTTTTTGCGCAAAGAATGCACAGGCCTTTAGTCTGCATTTTACCTTCAACTATTTTATTTACATATATAACTGCAACATTTTTTTTGCATATTGAGCACAACATCTTCTTCATCTCCTTTTCTTGGGGGCAACAAATAAAGGGTGTCCCCCTTCCGCTTATCTATCTCTGTCGAAAAACGAGGCTGAATCCTGCCTCCTATATATACTTGTATCCACTGATTAATGAAATATCCTTATAAATTGATTATAATATATTTTTCTTAAAAATGCATTAAAATTAAAAAAAAAATTAAGCTTGACATATGAGGCCGGGGATAATATACTATTGAAAATTGTAAACTTTTTTGGGCATATTACAGAGGCTGCGATGATCAAGAGTAAAAGCTGTGCTTTGAAAGGGTGATTCGCCGAAGGGGTCCCCCCCTGGGCTTACATTTAAGAGATGTAATACTGTTTTTATAGGATGCATCCCAATCCTATAAAAGAGAGCTGTAATGTGCTGGGCAGAAGGAACGGTGTTTTTTGTCAAGCGCTGAGAGCCCTTTTGCTCTTATATCGCTTTTTTTATTGTCCTTTATGACCTGAGGCGGATGAACATGTAACCCCGTTAAGGCCAGGGGCATAAACTGAAGGCGATGTGAAATTATTATATCAAAAACGGTGTGAGGTAGACTATGAATGTAGTGATATGCGGAATAAGCGGAGCAATGGGCAGGGTTTTAAAAGATGAGATTGAAATTAGCAATAATGCTAAATTAATCGGGTCCCTTTCCCCAAGAAAGGGAAAAACAGGGCAGGATATAAAGGAAAAGCCTGATGTGATAATTGATTTTTCCAATACTGCAAATGTTGACTTTTTAATTGAATACGCGATTAAAAACAAAAGCGCCCTATTAATCGGCACAACAGGTTTTAATGATGATGATAAAATTAAAATAAGGGAAGCAGGAAAGCATGTACCGGTAATGCTGTGTTCCAACACTTCATTAGGAATCAATGCTTTAAGAAAAATATTGAGAAGTATCGCTGCAGACCTTGATACTTTTGATATTAACATCATAGAAAGGCATCACAAGAAAAAAAGAGACTCACCCAGCGGAACGGCAAAAACCTTGGCTGAAGACATCTTCCATGCTTCGGGGAGAAAGGATGTGGAGATTTGCTCCATAAGGGAAGGTACTATCCCGGGAGAGCACATGGTCATATTTTCGGGTATTGATGAAATCCTTGAAATAAAGCACACGGTTTTCTCAAGGAAGATATTTGCCCAAGGGGCCCTTTACCTGGCGGCTAAGCTTTCAAAAAGAAAGCCGGGATACTACCAGGCGGAGGATTTCTTTTGCAGCTGCGGAAAAATCAATAAAAGAATTGCAGTATAGGTGTAATATATCATATTTAATGAGGATAAAACTTATATGAAGGAGGAAATATGGAAAAAATCAGAATCGGTATTGCAGGATACGGCAATATTGCAAGGGGAGTGGAAACGGCCATAAAGACCAGCCCGGACACAGAATTGGTTGCCGTTTTTACAAGGAGAAAACCTGAGGATTTGATGATTAATAGTCCGGGCGTCAAGGTAGTGAATTTTTCTCAGGTTGAAGAATACAAGGATACAGTGGATGTGATGATTTTGTGCACAGGGTCTGCAAAGGACCTTCCTGTCCATGGAGTGGAATTTGCCAAATTGTTTAACACGGTTGACAGTTACGATAACCATGCCCAGATTCCCCAATACTTAAGAAGGGTCAACGAAAGCGCCCTGTCCTCCGGGAAGGTAAGCATAATATCAATCGGCTGGGACCCGGGTCTGTTTTCCATAATGAGGATGATTTCAGAAGCAGTTCTACCCGAGGGCAGCTCATATACTTTCTGGGGAAGGGGAGTGAGCCAGGGGCATTCTGATGCCATAAGAAGGGTTAAGGGGGTAAAATACGGCATTCAATATACGATACCTCTCGAAAAGGCGGTAGAAGCCGTAAGAAGGGGAGAAACCCCTAACTTGAGCGCCAGGGATAAGCATATGCGGGAATGCTATGTGGTATGTGAGGAAGGTGCGGATAAGAGTAAAATTGAATCAGATATTAAGAATATGCCGGATTATTTTGCTCCATACGATACAAAAGTAAACTTTATCAGTGAGGAAGAGTTTAAGGAAAACCATTCAAAAATGCCTCATGGAGGACTTGTAATTAGGAACGGCACTACGGGAGAAGAAAAGCAAAACAAACATATCATGGAATTCTCCCTTAAGCTGGACAGCAATCCCGAGTTCACGGGCAGTGTCCTTCTTGCATACGCAAGGGCTGCATACAAAATGAACTTGGAAGGAATGATGGGGGCTAAGACCATTTTTGACGTGCCGCTTTTCTACTTATCTCCAAGGTATAGGGAAGATCTGGTAAAAGAATTATTATAAAAAAAATAAAATAAATATTATTGACTATTGACATATTTAGATAAATTATGTAAAATACAAGTAACTACTCATCAAATGATGAGTAGGAAAAAATATTTATGGATTAAGAGACAATATAAGTGAATATAATGTATTGTCGAAGATAAAGAAAAACATAAAATACTGTATCTAAAAGGAAAACGTTTAAATAATATTGTCTGCGGGTGACTGCAGATAATATCTTATGAGCAAGATTATTTAAATCAAAAACAAACTATACAATTAAAGGATGGTTAGCATGGACACAGTTGTTGTTAAATTCGGAGGAACATCCCTGGCTACCGAAAAGGAAAGAAAAGAAGCCATATCCCATATAGGGGCTTTAAGAGCAGAGGGGAAAAAGGTAATAGCTGTAGTATCGGCAATGGGGAGAAAAGGCTCTCCTTACGCTACTGATACCTTGATATCCTTATTGAAAAAAGATTGCGACTTGGCTACCTTAGACTTACTGATGAGCTGCGGCGAGGTTATATCCGCATGCGTGCTTGCAGACAGCCTGGTTCAGCAAGGAATTGACGCCGTAGCTTTGAATTCCCTTCAAGCAGGCATCGTTACCGACGGGGTCTTCGGCAGCGCCGATATATTCGATATTGATACGAAGAGAATTAAAATGGAGCTCCATGAAAACAAGGTTGTGGTTGTAACCGGTTTTCAAGGAGTTACCGTTCGAAATGACATCACAACATTAGGAAGGGGAGGAAGCGATACCTCTGCCGTTGTAATAGGCGGATTCATGGATGCTGAATCAGTACATATATTCACAGATGTTCCGGGAGTTGCGGTCATTGACCCGAGACTTGTACCTAAAGCAAAATATATGAAAGAAATAGATATAAACCTTATGTATGACTTATCCCGCTGGGGGGTAGGTGTTGTTCATCCCCGTGCCATAGCGGCAGCCAAGAACTATACCTTAGACCTCTTTATTCGGTCTACCTTTGATAAAGGACAAGGCACACGTGTCGTTAAGGACTTAAAGATGAAGGGGCCTGTTGGAGCAGGAATCATAAAAAACTGCGGCATATTTGATGTCGGCCGGGCAGATAAATTAATAATCGATGGTGAGAAGAAAAGGGCGGTACGCCCGGTGCCGGACAGCGGTTACTCCTTGTTAACGGTGGTTTTCGGAGAATACAACCGGGAAGAGATTAGAGAAGCCCTGGGCACCCTGCCGGTTAAGGCAGAATTGTTCACAAGTGAATCCTGTGCCCATATATTTGTTGAAACAAGCCAAGTTGAATCATTAGCCAATGATTTATACGACAGGTTGTTCGAATAAGTCATCTTGGCGCTTCAAATATTATTCATTGTAATTATGGAGGAAATGTAATGAATTTAAAAAAGGACGTTTGTGTAATAGGCGGAGGTGTCATGGGCCTTGCTACGGCATATTACCTGCTTAAATCCGGTAAGACGGTTGCTGTTTTAGAAAAAGGTGAAGTTGGAAGCGGTGCTTCGGCCTCCTGTGACGATATGATACTGCTGCAGTCAAAAAAACCGGGTATTGCATTAACCTTGGCTATGGAGAGCCTGGAAATGTTCCGGGGACTGTCGGACGAGTTAGGAGCGGATATCGGGTTTTTAACATTAGGGGGCATGATAATAATTGAAGACGAAAAGCAGCTTAAAATAATGGAAAACTTTGTTAAGCAGCAGATTACTTACGGGCTTGATGTAGAAATAGTAGGCAGGGATGTCCTTTTTAAAAAACAGCCTCATGTTGCTAAATATATGATAGCTTCCACCTACAGCCCAACCGATTCTCAGGTAAATCCCTTATTGCTGATGAGGGCTTTCCTCCGCAAGGGTCTTGATATGGGGATGGATTTGTTCAGACATACACAGGTTCAAGAAATCAATCAAATGAGCAGCCATTGGGAAGTAAGAGGGGAAAACGGCATATTGGTGGAATGCGACAGCATCGTAATAGCTGCAGGCGCCTGGTCTGGGCAAATCGGCCAATTGCTGGGAATCGATATTCCCATAAGACCGATAAAAGGCCAAATTGCAATTACCGAGCAGATTGCTCCCATAGGAGAAACAAACTGCTGGACAGCTGCTTATATCGCATCAAAACACGATCCTTCCATTCTGCCTTACAAAAGTGAGTTTGATAAGAAAATCGGCTTAGGCTTTTCCTTTTCCAGGGCCAGTGAGGGTAATTACCTTATCGGAAGCACCCGGGAGGATGCAGGCTTTGACAAAACCACAAATTTTAAGGCGATTACAAGGATATTGGAGCAGACCAGGCAGTATTTTCCCATAATGAATAAGGTTAATATAATTCGTACCATAGCTGGCTTCAGGCCGGGGACCAGGGACGGAAGCCCTATTATAGGGGATATTGACGGTTTTCCGGGCTTATTTATCGCAGCGGGTCATGAAGGTGACGGCATAGCACTTTCACCCATAACGGGAAAAATAGTTGCAGAAATGGTATGCGGTACGGGAGAACACGAAAGAGTAAAAGGGCTTAACTTAAGGAGATTTTCCAATAATTAAAATAAGCATAAAGGGACTGCAAAAATAATACTTATGAATTAGAGCGATATATATCGCCTATTATAAAAAAATAAGAGAAGGAGTAAAGGAGTAATGAGTTCATTAGGAATTGTAATTTGGATTGCAACCTTTGCGTTGTGTGCAGTGTACTTTTATATTGCATTTAAACAAAAAAAGGAAGCAGAGCTCAGCTTTGCCAATTATGCAATCGGTGGAGGTAAAATACCATTTTTCTTGCTGTTCTTCACACATTTTGCAAATATCATGGGTGTAGGAAACTTTATGGGTCATGCGGGAAGTGCATATATAAACGGGTTACCCTGGCTGGCCTTTATAGTGGGCGAGCAGGGTTCTAAAATCATATTCGCAATATTCTTTGCCGGTTTAGCAGGAAGGATGACCTATAACACATTCCCTGAGATGATAGACGACCTTATCACGCGTGATAAGATAACAAGAGCCCTTTGCGGCGTCTTAGCTTCATCTATCATGATTGCATGGGTCGGCGGACAAGGAAAGGCATTCGGTGAGCTCTTCGCTACATTTACCGGTGTCAGTCCTGAACCTATCATAATAATATT
>JAAYOE010000176.1 GCA_012520455.1 Tissierellia bacterium | reverse complement strand
AGGTTTGCCCATATATGATTTTAGTATTTATTTGTTAAGAAATATTCTGTTTTTATTTAACCTAAAATTTACATACGTTTTTATCCTCTGACATTTATGCCATCCATGGCTAAACAATTTGTTCTTCCGCCATTAAATCGATGAAAATTTCCGTAATGTCCGGGTCGAACTGCTTTCCTGACTGTGACTGTATTTCTCTCAGAGCTGCATTTTTTGTCATCCTGGTTTGGAAGGGTCTGTCATTAACCATCATGTCATATGCATCAGCTATGGCAAATATCCTTGCAACTAAAGGAATTTCATCATTTTTCAACAAGCCGGGATACCCTTTGCCGTCCCATCGCTCGTGATGTGTTAGAATCAGCTCGTCGATAGTCGATGCTCCTTTAATTTCTCTTGCAATGTAGTAGCCGATTTCGCTGTGCCTTTTTACGTCTTCCCACTCTTCCTTGTTCAGCCTGCCTTGTTTTTGAAGAATATCCTTAGGCACGCCGATTTTCCCTATATCATGAAATTCGCAGAGAAGATCCAGCTCTTCCTTTTCATTTTCAGAAAGATTCATAGCTTCTGCCATCATCATGGTTAGCTGCTTGAGTCTGTCGTAATGAGATTTGGTTTCATAAGTGATTTTTTCCAGCCTATTCCTCAGGAATTCTATCATGGACAGCTTGGCTTCCTTGCTTTCCGTCAGCTTGTTGAAGTACATCCTGTCTTCTGCCTTTTTCAATACCTTATTAATATCTTCATCAAGGGAAGTCTTGGTTGCTACCCCAAAGCTTATATTGATTTTAATGTATTCCAAAGGATTGTTTTCACATTTTCTCTTTATTCTTTCGACAATTTTAAAAGCAGTTTCTTCAGTTGTCATGGGAAGCAAAATCACAAATTCATCTCCGCCAACCCTGCTGATAATATCCTCATCTCTAAATGACTTGCTCATTATCTCAGCTGATTTCTTAAGTGCCTTGTCGCCCATGCTGTGACCGAATGCATCATTAATCAGCTTTAGTCCGTTTATGTCACCCATTATAAGGCTTATAGGAAGCTGTCTCCTTGTATCAAGCCTTATCATTTCTTCCTCAAAGAAGTTTTTGTTGTATAATCCCGTAAGTTTATCCCTGTATAGGAGATCGCTTTTGTCTTTAAGATAAAATACGTTATTTCTGCCATTAAACTGCTGTTTCAGTTTTAAATCCGTAATATCAACATAGTAGATTATAAGCTCATTCTCGTAATTGTCGGAATCAGTAAAAATATTTACAAGATACCACCTATCCTGCCTTTCCATATACAACTCATACTTTATTTTTGAATTGGGAATAATGGTTGAATAAAACTCCTTAAAACCAAATACATCCATGTCTACCACTATTTCCGAAAACCTTTTGCCTAAAACCATGCTGGGGCTGATACCGACAGCATTGCTAAAAGAATCACTCGCATATGTCATTATATAATCAATAAAGTATCCCTCTTTATTGTAAATCGGCTTGAATTTTAAATAAAAGTCAAATTTTGAATTATATTCCACGTGATCACCTCATTAATATTTACTGGCCGCTTAATTATCTTCATTATAATTTTCGGCAATTACATTTCTATTTATCATCGGTTTAATTTTAATTACTTTTTAATTACAATTTAATTACAATGGTATAGGGATACTCTATGAACGTATGACAGTCTCCAAAGACAATGGAATAGCATTGAATAGAACATATATACCCGCTGGCAAATCGTATAAACATGTTATAAAATTAACTAAAAATATATAAAAAAATACAACCACTTTTGTGGTTGCAGTTCTGTGACCAAGTATTCAATATATAGGCATTGCCATGAATATACGTGTGTCATTGCTGCAAATGACCGGCAGGGTGTCATTCTGAGAGCTTCGGCTCGAAGAATCTCATGAGATCCTTCGCTACCACTCAGGATGACAGAGCTATTATATCACAAACTTGTATTCTCCGAAAGCAAGGGCTGGAAAATCATACTTATTTCACTCTTGTTTATCTTTGTATAATCTCTTAAGTTTTCAGTGAGTCTCTCTTTTATAACCTCTGTTCCGTTTTCTCTTACATCATGAAGCAATACCAAAACCTGATTATGATTCCAAGAGGTGAAAACATCTCCTTTTCTTAAAGACTTCTCAAGAACCGGGAATACATCGTCTATACCCTTTTTCAACCCCGATTCACGATAATCATCGGAACCGCGATTGATTGTTATTATACAGAGGTAATCATTTTCATTATTCCGAAGACATTTCCTTTTTTGAATGTTAAAAAGGAATTTAAAATAATCGATACTGCAGTACATAGCCCCCATGGGAGACTCTTCTTCAAAGTTCTTATTAATTATGTTTATGTTCAAATCATTTTTTTGCAAAGAAGTGTTGTGGATTTTTTGCAAGAAAACCGTAAACCTCTGGGACGGTTTAGCATCAAATTCCTTTTCCAGCATATTCAATGCATACTCGTAATGATTCAATGCCGTCTTGTTCTGACCCATCCTCAGCAGGGCATCCATCAGCTCAATATGTATATTTTCTTCAAAGGGCTCTATCAGGAGTGCTTCTTCGCACAGGGTTACGATTCTTTCATTTTTATCATTTTTCTTCAATAAATCTAATAATCTGAACAACGTTTTCAGATACAGTCTCTGATAGTAATTTCTTGTGGGAACCAGCCAGACTTCATAAGCATTATCCGACAAGTACAAGCCCTTATAAAGGCTTATTGCCTTTTGAAAACAATCGGCAGCTTCGCCAATATTATTTTTTTGTAACTCTATTTCCCCTTGTTGAATGAAAGACTCAAATCTATCAATATCGATTTCAGTATTTTCTCCGAATT